>JAEZLB010000314.1 GCA_023435945.1 Pseudomonadota bacterium
GTCCTGCAGAGAAAAAGACTCAGTAGATTTCATCAATTGCCGCAAGGTCGTCGGACACGCCAGACGGCATGAACCCGACTAAGGTGTTAATGGATCATGCTCGGCCGTAGCGGTCTTGCAGGCGCACGATGTCGTCTTCGCCCAGGTATTCTCCGGATTGAATTTCTATAAGTTCAAGAGGAATTTTTCCCGGATTTTCCAGCGAATGCACGACTCCGACCGGAATGTAGGTGGACTGGTTCTCGGTTAGTAGATATTCGTTGTCGCCATTGGTGATCTTTGCGGTGCCCGATACCACCACCCAGTGTTCGGCACGGTGGTGATGCATTTGCAGTGAAAGCTTGGCACCTTGTTTGACGGTAATGCGCTTGACTTGAAAACGATTGCCCCTGCCTATGGAATCGTAAGCGCCCCACGGGCGGAAAATCTTGCGATGCTGAGTCGCTTCGGGACGTTGAGCATCGCTGAGTCGTTTCACCACCTGCTTGGCCTGCTGGGCATGATCGGCGTCCATAACCAGTACCGCATCCGGCGTTTCGACAATGACCACATTTCGCAGGCCGACCGCAACCACCAGGCGGTTGGTGCCATGCACCAGGCAACTTTCGCATCCTTCTAGCAATGCATCGCCCTGGGTGGCATTGTTGTGTTCATCTTTGTCGGCGGCTTCCCATACCGAGGACCAGGAACCGATGTCGCTCCAGTCGGCATTTAGCACGACCATTGCCGCATTTTGCGTGCGCTCCATGACAGCATAGTCGACGGCAATATCCGGATTCTTGCCATAGGCAGCCGCATCCAGGCGAATGAAGTCGATGTCCTGTGCGGCGTCTTTCAGGGATTCGCGGCATGCTTTCAGCACTTCGGGCTGATGCATTTCCATTTCATCCAGGAAGGTACGGGCGCGGAACAGGAACATGCCGCTGTTCCAGTAATAGTTGCCGTTCGCGATGTACTGTTCAGCCGTGTGCCGATCCGGTTTTTCCACGAACTCCAGTACCGGCCGCGCACTGTCAGGATCGGGTTCATTGGCGCAGATATAGCCATAACCGGTTTCTGCACGCGCCGGTTTGATGCCGAAAGTCACCAGCTTGCCGTCGAGCGCAGCCCTGGAGGCGACCTCGATGGCGCGATGGAAGGCAGCCGTGTCCTTGATCAGGTGATCGGACGGCAGTACCAGCATCAACGGATCTTCATGCTTGGCTAAAGCGCAGAGTGCTGCGCTGGTGATGGCCGGCGCAGTATTGCGGCGCATCGGCTCCAGCAGGATCTTTGCATGGTGTATGCCCGCTTCGCGCAATTGCTCGGCGACGACGAAGCGCGAGGATTCGTGCGTGACCATCACGGGTTCCGTTACCTGCGGCAGGCCCGATACTCGCTGTACCGTGCGTTGCAGCAGGCTTTGTGTTCCCAGGAGCTGGAGAAACTGCTTGGGGTAAGTGTCGCGTGACAGCGGCCAAAGACGTGTGCCCGATCCACCGCACAGGACTACCGGAATGAGAGGACTGGAATTCATGATCGTACCGTTGCGAAATAAGCCTGGGTGTAAGGATGAACGCTTGGCAGATAAGCGACGCGATCTTCGTCAATCCATTGATATTCACTGTGCTGCTGTTTGGGCAGGTGCCATTCGTGCCGGTTTATCCTCAAGCGGTAAGCCAGCACAATGTAATGGGTGGTCCTGCCTGCTATGCCCGTGAAGTCGGTCTCATAGAAGTGTTCATAGATGCCGATCAGGCTGGCCTCGGAACGCATGGCGGAGACGCCGGTTTCCTCTTGTATCAGACGGGTAAAAGCCTGGTCCAGCTTTTCTCCCTTGCGCACGCGCCCGCCCGGCACGAACCAGTAGTCCTTGGCAGGGGGATTCTTGCGCAGGCCCAGCAGGATTCTTCCCTGCGCATCCTCAATGATCAGATCGATGGAAACCAGCGGAGCATTGGCAACCACTGCTGCAAAGACTTCGGCCGAGAGTCGTTCCGGGGAGCCGACAGGAGCGGAGGAGTCGCTACTGGGGCGAACCAGTGCGGCGCGGGTGTCAGTAGGCATTCTTGCCAGTCCATCCCTTGAATGCGGTCCAGAGTATGATCTTCAGATCCATCCAGAATGACCAGTGCTCGATATAGTGCAGATCAAACTGCACGCGCTTGGCCATTTTTTCATCGGTGTCGGTTTCGCCGCGGAAGCCATTGACCTGCGCCCAGCCGGTGATGCCTGGCTTGACACGATGGCGCAGCATGTACATTTCCAGCCGCTCCTTGTACATCTCGTTGTGCTGAAGGGCGTGCGGACGGGGGCCGACCACTGACATTTCTCCACGCAGCACGTTGATGAACTGCGGCAGTTCATCCAGGCTGGTGCGGCGCAGGAAACCACCAAAAGGCGTGATGCGCGGATCGTTCTTGGTCGCCTGCGTTACTTTTCCATGCTCCTGGTGCATTTTCATGCTGCGGAACTTGTACATGTCAAACGGCCGCCCATTCAGGCCCAGGCGCTTCTGCTTGAAAAAGACCGGGCCGGGCGAGCTCATCTTGATGCCAACCGCGATAACCAGGAACAACGGTGCGAGCAGCAGGAGTGCTACCGCTGCAAACAGCTTGTCGAACAAATCCTTGACAATGCCCCCCACGTCATTGGCGGCAGGCTGATTTAGTTCAACCGTGGGCACCCCCAGGAAATTGGTGATCTTGCTGTTGAAGATACGCATGCTCAGCGTATCCGGCACCCAGCGTATGTCTACCAGCGCATTGCGCAACAGATACTGCAGGCTGTGAAGCTGCTGGGAGGCGCTTAGCGGCAGAGTGATCCAGATCTCATGGATATTGTTCTGCAATACATAATCGTTGATATCTTCCAGTGCATTGATCTTGTCGACCTGATGGGTGTCGATGGCGGTGGGATGCTGGTTGCCGGTATAAATGGCTTTCACTTCATAGCCATACCAATGCTGCTGGTTGGTGCGCTGAAACATTTCTTGACCGGTGCGTCCAAAGCCAACGATGAGCACATTCTTGTTATTCAGGCCACGCTTACGCAGTCCGCGCAAGAAGGAATGCAGAATGAAGCGGGATACCACAAGAAAGACAATGCCGGTGCCGTACCAGTAGAACAACCACAGGCGGGACAGCGCGGAAATCTGATTAATCAGAAAGGCAAAGAACAATCCGATCAGCAATACCACGCCCCATGATATGGCCAGTTGACGGAACAGAGCCGGCATCGTGCGCCCGCGCCACGAACTGTATAAATGCAACTGTGGGAACAGCAGGAAGGCTACTCCACAGCAGAAATAAAGCAGGATGAGATGAACAGCTGCGGCTTCCTGATCAACAGCGCCGCTAAACCTGATAAGTCCGGCAAGCTGGCCTGCCAGCCATAAAGAGAGGACCTCAATGATGCGTACTGAGAATTCCAGGCGAGAAGAGTTTCTGCTGATTAAGTCTTGCATGATGAGAATTCAATACCTTTTGGACCTAAGTGCTCACAGATCGCTCTGACGACCAGTCATGACCTCTCGAAGCTCGATCCCTCTCCCGGAGGGGAGGTCTCAAGAATGGAGTCATGGTAGCCAATCTGCCTGTTAGAAGAATGCAAAGTGCGGCCCGATTGAGGGGCGTCAATCCGAAACAGAAGGTACAATGGCGTTCACATGCACCCAGGAAAAATCCGTGTTTTTCCACGGAAATAAAAGCGATAACCAGCAGGCTTGTTGCCTGGCCGGTCTAGACGGCAGAAAGAATCCGTAACCGGTGAAAGCCAATGAAAGAAGTTAGGCGCAAGGCTTCCCGAGTTGCCTTGCGCTGTCCTAAGGGAAACGATGACGAATACCGAATCCACAACCTTGACTGCCTACGATGTCATAGGAGGCGATGCCAAAGTCCGCGAACTGGTGGATCGTTTCTACGATTTGATGGAGCTGGAGCCCGAATTTGCGGGCATCCGTGCGATGCATCCCGCCTCGCTCGAGGGCTCACGTGACAAGCTTTACTGGTTCTTGTCCGGCTGGATGGGCGGACCGCAGATGTTTGTCGAACGCTTCGGTCATCCGCGCCTGCGTGCGCGGCACCTTCCTTTTTCCATTGGCATCAGCGAGCGCGATCAATGGTTGCATTGCATGGACATGGCGATGCGCGATGTCGGCATCGAAGCGCGCCTGCACGCCGCCTTGATGGAATCCTTTTCGCAAACGGCGGACTGGATGCGCAACAAGCCGGAATAAAATAAGGTGTGCGCCACCATAGTCAAGCGGGTTACATCATGATTGCTCCAGACACCTATATCCTTCTTGCTCTTGCCCTGGTCATCATCGCATTGCAGGTGGTACTCCTGCTGCGCAACGGCAAGAGCCGCCAGGAATCGCAATTGCTGCAGATGCAGCGCGACCTGGAGCACCAGGTTCAGCACGCCAATGAACGTACCGAACGAGAGTTGCGCCAGGAAGTGCAGATCAGTGCACAAAGTACGCGCCAGGAAATCGGCGCTCACCTGGCCCAGTTCCAGCAAACGGTGGCAACGCAATTAACGAGCGTGGCCACGTTGCAGAATACGCAGATAGACGGCTTTGCCCAGCAACTGGCCAAATTGGTGGAAGCCAATGCACGCCAGCTCGAATCCATGCGCCAGGCCATCGCCGAGCAGGCCAAGTCCGGGCGCGAAGAGCAGGCGCTGGCGCTGAAGCACCTGGGCGATACGCTGAACCAGGCCTTGTCGGCGCTGGCCGAATCGAATATGCAGCGCATGACGGAAGTGCGCAATACCCTGGAGAACAAGCTGCGCGAACTGCAGGCCGACAATGGCGCTCGTCTGGAGGAAATGCGCAAGACCGTGGATGAAAAGTTGCATGCCACCCTGGAACAGCGTCTGGGCGAGTCTTTCCGCCTGGTATCGGAACGCCTGGAGAAAGTGCACCAGGGCTTGGGCGAGATGCAGCAACTGGCGCTGGGTGTCGGCGATCTGAAGCGCGTGCTGACCAATGTGAAAACGCGTGGTACCTGGGGCGAATTCCAGCTTGCCAACCTGCTGGAACAGATGCTCACGCCAGACCAGTATCAGAAGAATGTGGAAACCGTGCCGGGCAGTGGCGAACGCGTGGAATTCGCAATCAAGCTGCCGGGCCAGGACGATGGCGGCAGGCCGGTATGGCTGCCCGTCGATGCCAAGTTCCCGAAAGAACAATACGAACGCCTGGTCGATGCCGCCGAGCATGCAGATGCCGATGGTGTCAATGCAGCGGGTAAGGAGCTGGAGCGCGTGGTGCGCAGCGAAGCCAAGACCATCTGCGAAAAATATGTGTCGCCACCGCTCACCACCGATTTTGCCATTCTGTTCCTGCCGACTGAGGGCCTGTATGCGGAAGTCATGCGCAGGCCTGGACTGGCCGACGAAATCCAGCGTCTGCATCGTGTGACCATTGCCGGGCCGTCCACGCTGGCAGCGTTGTTGAACAGTCTGCAAATGGGCTTCCGTACGCTAGCGCTGGAGAAACGCTCGTCCGAAGTATGGCAGGTGCTGGGTGCGGTCAAGACCGAGTTCGCCAAGTTCGGCGATGTGCTGGCGGCCACCAAGGCCACCCTGGAAAAAGCCGCCCGCAATATCGAGCAGGCGGAAACCCGCAGCCGCGTGATGGCGCGCAAACTGAAGACAGTGGAGGCGCTGCCCAGCGAAGCGGCGCAGCGCCTGCTGGGACCGGATACCTTGGAAGTCGGAGATGAGTCGGATGACAAGCAGGCATAAGGGCATGCCGGCAAACAAGGGCCTGGCAGCCCTGCTGCTGGGTTTGTTTTTCATTGCCACGCTAATGATGGCATTGCCGGTTCACGCGCAATCCGGCGCCATGCTGGCCTCTGCATCATCGATGGATAGCCCGCTGAGCCGCATCAAGCGCTTGTTCTCCAGCGAACCCGAATTGCTGCCTCCCGATCAGGCTTTCATCGTCAATGTGCGCACAGCAGATGAAAACACGCTGATTGCGAGCTTCGTGCCAGCCAAAGGTTATTACCTGTACCGTGAACGCCTGCAGTTCCGCGTGCTGGAACCGCAGAGCATGCAAGTGGCTGGCACCACCATGCCCGACGGCATCATCAAGGCCGATCCGACTTTCGGCAATGTAGAGGTTTATACTACTCCCTTCGATGTTCGCATTCATCTGGCGCGAGATGCCGCCGCGTCGCTTGAAGGCCGCCTGTTTTATGGTTATCAGGGCTGCGCGGAATCCGGCGTGTGTTATCCGCCCGAGGAAAAGGAGTTCTCGTTTACGCTGACGGCTGCCGGTGCTTCCGAGGCACCAGGTTCGGCTGCAATGGCCGCCGCAACGACGGGCGACTCTGCTTCGCTGCTGCCAGACTGGCTTGACCCCGATAACAGCGCCGCGCTGTTTGCCGGCGGCAGCGTGACCTGGCTAGTACTCGCCTTCTTCGGTTTTGGCCTGCTACTGTCGCTGACACCTTGCGTATGGCCGATGATTCCCATCCTATCCGGCATCATCGCCGGGCAGGGCGCGGGCCTGGGTCGTGGTAAGGCCTTCCTGTTGTCCTCCGCTTACGTGCTGGGCATGGCCATGGTGTATGCGGTTGCCGGTGTGGCCGCCGGACTGAGCGGCTCCTTGCTGTCGGCTGCCCTGCAGACCCCCTGGGTGCTGGGCGGCATGGCGCTGGTATTCGTTGTGCTGGCCCTGTCCATGTTCGGCCTGTATGAATTGCAGCTGCCCGCCTTCCTGCAAAGCCGGCTGGCTGCCACCAGTAATCGCATCAGCAAGCGCACGGTATTCAGCGTCTTTGCCATGGGCGGTGTGTCGGCCATCATTGTCGGCCCCTGTGTGGCAGCACCACTGGCCGGCGCCTTGCTTTACATCAGTCAGACCCAGGACGTGGTGCTGGGTGGGCTGGCGTTGTTTGCAATGGCACTGGGGCAGGGTGTGCCGTTGCTGGTCGTCGGAACTTCGCTCGGTGGCGTGCTGCCGCGTGCCGGCGCGTGGATGAGCAAGATCAAGACCTTCCTCGGCATCCTGTTGCTGGGTGCAGCCGTGTGGATAGTCTCTCCTTTCCTGCCACTGTCGGTCATCATGGGATTGACGGGGGGCTTGCTTGTTTTTTACGCAATCCAGTTGCGGACATTCGATGCATTACCGATGAACGCGGGCGGCGCCGCTCGTGCGGGCAAGGGCCTGGGCCTGATAACGCTGCTGATAGGAGTCATGTATCTGGTTGGCGCGTTCTCGGGAAGCCGTGACTTCTTCCAGCCGCTTGCCGGACTGACCGGTGCAAAAAATGAACAGGTCGCGACTGCGTTGCCATTTCAGCGCGTGGCATCGGTGGATGAATTGCAAACCATTCTGGATCAGAATGCCGGCCGTTACGTGATGCTGGATTTCTACGCAGACTGGTGCGTATCCTGCAAGGAAATGGAACGGTTCACATTCTCCGACAAGGCAGTGCAGACCAAGCTGAAGGATGTGCTGCTGCTCAAGGCGGATGTCACTGCCAACAATGCCCAGGACAAGGCCTTGCTGGCGCGCTTTGGTTTGTTCGGGCCGCCGGGCATCATCTTCTTCGACGGCGCGGGTCAGGAAATCCGTTCACGCCGCGTGGTGGGTTACATGGAAGCCAATCGTTTTCTCAGGGTGCTGGAGCAGGTATTTCCTGCACGCGCTCCGATGAATGCTCTTGCCGAAGGCGCTGTTTCTTAGCCATTTCTAGGGCGTTGTTCAGGTGATCCCGTCAGATGTCTAAGGACGGTGAAGGAATCCTTGTAACAGTGAGGAAGCGTACATGTCGTATGCAGATGTAAGCAGTCGTGACAGGTGTTTCAACTAATCTGAATGTTCATGTTAGGCTTCAGCCTTGTTGCATACAGATTCTGGAGTCCTTTCACGCATGTCCTGCATTAGCGCTTCTGCAAAAAAAATTATTCATCCCTTTGTTCTCGCCACAGCACTCTCTTCGGCATTTGTCTCAGTCGCTGCACAGGCTGCTACGGTCACCTTCAGCAATGGCGATCGCCTTTCAGGTGAATTGCTGCAAGTTGATGCCGATACGCTGCGCTTCAGTTCCGGCATGCTGGGCGAAGTGTCCATACCGTGGGACAAGGTGCAAGCCGTGGTGTCTGATGAGGGCATGAATATTTTCCGTCCGGGGCAAGACCAGGATCCGGACAACGACAACCAGGCTTCGGTGGAAGACGGGAATGCTGCAATCGCGCAGACAGCGCAGCAGGAATTCGCAGCCGCTTCGCAGGATGCGGAAGCCGTTGCACCGAGCCAGCCCCTGTTGGACGAGGCGATGAAATATTCGGGACAACTCGATGTAGGCGGCACTTTCAATCGCGGCAATTCCAACGATGACCAGTTCAGTATATTGGGCGAGCTGACCGCACGTACCTCACAGCGCCGGTATACGTTCGGACTGGTGGTCAATGAGGGGCGGTCGTTTGGCGTGACCACGGTTTCCAATCGCCGCCTGCAAGGGCAGTACGATGCTTTCCTGAATGAACGGGACTTCCTGTTTGTGAGGGCAAGGGCAGAGCAGGATGAGATGGCAGATCTGGATTTGCGCGCAGCACTGGGTGGTGGTGTGGGTCGCCAGTTCATTGATAATGAGGCGACCAAACTCTCTGCGCAGGTTGGTGTGAACTATGTCAATGAGGCCTATGCCGATGGCAATGACCAATCCTTCCCGACTTTGAGCATGGGCCTGAAGCTCGACCACCAGTTCTTCGAGCGTCGCCTGGTTTATTTTCAATACATGGATGTGGATACCAGTATGCGTGATACCAGTGATACCTTGCTCAGAACCCGCCTGGGATTGCGTGTCCCTATCACGCAAGGACTCAATGTCAGCACCCAGTTGAATCATGACTATGCCAATCAGCCTGCGGCAGGCAAGAAGAAGTCAGATACAGCGTTGATATTCAGTGTGGGCTACGGATTCTGAGCATTTGAGTGCGGAGCAGTACACGAGCCAGAAAGCTGCAAATAGGCCAGTTCTCTGAATGGCGGTATTAAAAACAAGGCAGCCATCTGGCTGCCTTGTTTTTATATCAGGCCTTCGAACAAGACCACATCGACCTCATCGCCGGCCTGAATTCCGCCCTGTTCGTGATTCAGCACGATCATGCAATTGGCTTCCGACATGGAGCGCAGGATGCCCGAACCTTGCGAGCCGGTGATGTTCACGACGCGTCGCCCTTGGTCGTCGAGAGCAAGGATGCCGCGCTGATATTCGGTGCGGCCCGCTTTCTTGCGTATCGGGGTTTGCGAGATGGCCCTCATCATCGGTAAGGGCTGTGCATCCGCACCCATCATGTGCAGCAAGGCTTCTCGCGCAAAGAAGTAGAAGGTCACCATCACGGCCACCGGATTGCCGGGCAGGCCGAACAGATAAGCGCTCTTGCCATTGGAGTTGATGCGGCCGAAGGCCATGGGGCGGCCCGGGCGCATGCCTATCTTCCAGAAAGTCACATCACCGAGCTGGGCCATCATCTGCTTGGTGTAATCGGCAGCGCCCACTGAAACGCCACCTGAAGTAATGATGGCGTCCGCATTCTCGCAGGCCGACCGGAAAGTCGCTTCCAGCAGCTCCGGTTCATCCTTTACCACGCCCATGTCGATGATGTCGCAACCCAGGCGCGTGAGCATGCCGTAGATGGTGTAACGATTGCTGTCATAGACGCAACCCTCATCCAGCGGTTCGCCTATGGAGCGCAGTTCATCGCCGGTGGAAAAGAATGCCACGCGCAGCCGGCGTGTCACGGGCACTTCTGCGATGCCCAGCGAGGCAAGCAATCCAAGGTCCGCAGGGCGCAGAATTTTTCCTTTTCTGAGGGCGGGCTTGCCTGCTGCAAGGTCTTAACCAGCCAGGCGCCGGTTGTCGCCGGGTTTCACTACGCCGGCCGGCAGCGTAATCTGCTGCGCGCTGGCAGCGCGGACGAATTCCTGCGGCACCACCGTGTCGCACCTGGCGGGCATCACGGCACCAGTCATGATTTGTACGCATTCGCGCGGTTTTACTTCGCCTTCATGGGCACGGCCGGCATAAGCAGTGCCTATCACTGTCAGTATGAGGTCCTTGTCCTGCTGTAGATCGCTGCCGCGCAGCGCATATCCGTCCATCGCGGAATTGTCGTGTGCAGGCACATTGATCGGGCAGATGATGTCCTGGGCCAGTACACGGTTCAGTGCACTCCGGATTGCGACTTTTTCAGTCGCCTGGATGGGCGTGACGAATTGCCGGATGATTTGTTGCGCGTGAGATACCGGCAGTGCATCGGGATCATAATCGGACAGGCAACTGACGACTTCTGACAGGGTAGGTTGAGTCATTTTCTTGTTCTCTCAACGGAAGGAGGAGGGCAGTGTTCGTGCGAGCGATCAACCGCCGATATAGGACATTTCGACTTTTCTATCCGCGCGTTTCAGTTCGCCGGTATTGGCCATGCGAAGTTCGGAATAACGGTCATTGCGTGCACGCCACAGGTGAGCGATGACAGTGGAAATTTCCTCATTGCTGCTGCCATTGCGCAGCAATGCGCGCAGGTCATGACCGCCGGTCGCAAACAGGCAGGTAAACAATTTGCCTTCCGTAGACAGGCGGGCGCGTGTGCAGGTGCTGCAGAAAGCTTGCGTGACGCTGGAAATGACGCCGATCTCGCCGCCGCCATCGGTGTAGCGCCAGCGCTCGGCAGTCTCGCCGGTGTAATTGGGCGAGATGGCTTCCAGTGGCATCTCGGCGGAGATCCGGCGTACCACTTCAGCCGACGGGATGACTTCATCCATCTTCCAGCCATTGGAGCTGCCTACATCCATGTATTCGATGAAGCGCAGGATGAAGGGCGAGCCTTTGAAATAACGCGCCATCGGCACGATTTCGGAATCGTTGGTACCGCCCTTGACCACCATGTTGACCTTGATCGGACCCAGTCCGACCTTGTGCGCGACGTCGAGTCCGTTCAGCACATCGGACACAGGGAAATCCACGTCATTCATGCGACGGAAAACCGTATCGTCGAGCGCATCCAGCGAGACGGTCACGCGTTTTAAGCCTGCATCTTTCAGAGATTGCGCCTTGCGCGCCAGCAGGGAAGCGTTGGTAGTGAGCGTGAGATCCAGTTCGCGGCCGGAAGGTGTGCGTAGCGCGGCCAGCATTTCGATCAGGCGCTCGATATTCTTGCGCAGCAGCGGCTCACCACCGGTCAGGCGGATTTTCTCGACGCCGTGCGTGACGAACAGTTTGGCAAGGCGCGTGATCTCCTCGAAAGTAAGCAAGGAGGAGTGCGGCAGGAATTTGTAATCCTTGTCGAAGACTTCACGCGGCATGCAATACACGCAGCGGAAATTGCAGCGGTCCGTGACCGAAATCCGCAAGTCGTGCAGGGGCCTGGCCAGCGTATCGGACAGCAGGCCGGTAGGCACCTCCAGATGTTCCGGAATCGCGGGAACGGATTCCAGATAGCGGTGATCGACGAGTGGGATGATTTTTTCAGTCATGGG
>JAEZLB010000052.1 GCA_023435945.1 Pseudomonadota bacterium
GAATAAACGGCCGGGCAGGAGGGAGACAGCGTGAGGAAGAACACACCTTTTGAATGGCTGGTGGGCTTGCGCTACACGCGTGCCAGCCGTCGTAGCAGCCGTAATAGTTTTATTTCTGTCATCTCGCTGATTTCCATGGCTGGTATCGCACTGGGCGTGGCGGCTTTGATCATCGTGCTCTCCGTGTGGAACGGTTTTCAGACGGAAGTGCGGGACCGCATGCTGTCGGTGTTGTCACACATAGAAATATTCGATGCGCGTGGCGAGATGGTGGACTGGCAAGGCACGGCGCAGGAAGCCTTGCAACACCCTCAGGTAATCGGTGCCGCGCCCTTTGTGCAGGCGCAGGCCATGGTGACACGCGATAGTGCCGTACGCGGCGTTGCGGTGCGTGGTGTACTGCCAGACATGGAAAGCCAAGTGTCCGATGTGACGCGGCAGATGTATGCCGGCGATTTCTCCAGTTTGCGACCCGGTGAGCATCACATCATTATCGGCCGCGAGCTGGCGCGTGCGCTCGGCATAGAAATGGGGGAGCGCATCGCTCTGGTGACACCGGGCGAGGACACCACGCCGGGCAGAGCGATGCCGAAACTCAGGCAGTTTACGGTGTCGGGTATCTTCGAAGCAGGCCATCACCAATATGACGCGTCGCTGGTTTTCATCCACATGGCGGATGCGATGGAGGCCTACCAGTTGCGTGAACCCTCCGGCGTGCGCTTGCGGGTGACAGATATGAGGCTGGCACCGCAAATCGCGTATGAATTGTCGCGTAGCTTGTCCGGAGATTTGTATATTAGCGACTGGTCACGCCATAACCGTATCTGGTTTGCCGCCGTGCAGAGTCAGAAAACCATGATGTTCCTGATCCTGACGCTGATCGTTGCAGTGGCTGCCTTCAACCTGGTGTCGTCGCTGGTGATGACGGTGACTGACAAGCAGGCCGATATTGCGATCCTGCGCACGCTGGGCGCTTCGCCGGGTTCAATCATGAAAATCTTTATCGTGCAGGGTACGCTGGTGGGGTTGACCGGCACACTGATCGGCCTTGGCCTAGGTATTCTGATAGCGTCGAATATCGAGGTGATCATTCCCTCCATCGAACGCATGTTGGGAGTGCATTTCCTGCCCACTGAGGTGTATTTCATCAGCAGTCTGCCGTCCGAACTGCGTTGGCCGGATGTGGGGCTGGTCAGTATCGTTTCCATTGCCCTGGCATTCCTGGCGACAATCTATCCGAGCTGGTCGGCAGCGCGCGTGAAGCCGGCGGAAGCCTTGCGTTATGAATAAGCGCGTAATCAAAGTCTTGTCCTTCCATGAACTTTACGCGGCGGCATTTGCCTTACCGCAGGAATAACCATGAGTCAGAACGAAACCGTTGTCCTGTCCTGTCAGCATCTGGGAAAGACCTATGCGCAGGGAAAATTTGCGGTAGATGTATTGCGCAACATTGACTTCGAAGTCCGGCGCGGCGAGCGCGTCGCCATCGTCGGTGCATCGGGGTCGGGCAAGTCCACGCTATTACATGTACTGGGCGGACTGGATACGCCGACTACCGGCAAGGTGACATTGCTGGGGCAGGATCTGGCCAGCCTGGATGAAGCGCAGCGCGGTCAGGTCCGTAATCGCTCGCTGGGTTTTGTCTACCAGTTCCACCATTTGCTGGCGGAGTTCTCCGCGCTGGACAACGTAGCTATGCCCTTGCTGATCCGGCGCATGCCACGCGATGAAGCAAGGCAGAAGGCGGAAGCAGTACTCAAGCGCGTGGGGTTGGGGCACAGGATTTCACATCTGCCTGGTGAACTGTCCGGAGGTGAGCGGCAGCGCGTGGCACTGGCGCGTGCGCTGGTGACTGAACCTGCCTGTGTGCTGGCGGATGAGCCTACCGGCAATCTGGACAGATCGACGGCGCAGAAGACTTTCGATTTAATGCTGGAATTGTCCCGTACGCTGGGTACCGCTTTTGTGATCGTTACGCACGATATCGAACTGGCCCGGCATTGCGATCGTGTCGTCAAGCTATCGGAGAACGGCTTACAGCCCTATGTGGATTGACACCCATTGCCATCTTGATGCCGCTGAGTTCGGTGCGGAGCAGTCGCTGATTGCACGCGAGGCAGCTCAGCAATCGGTGAACTGGATCGTGATTCCGGCGGTGGAAGTGGGAAATTTCTCCATCGTCACCGAACTCTCGCGTCAGCATGGCAATTGCGTATATGCGCTGGGCATACATCCCATCTTCGTGCCGGCCGCGCAGGAGTCTGATCTGCAAACCTTGCGTGCTGCTGTTGAAAAAGCGATGGACGATGAGCGTTTTGTCGCTATCGGAGAGATAGGCCTGGACTTTTTTGTGCCTCAGCTGATGAAACCGGCTATGCGCGACAAGCAGGAGCACTTCTATCGCGAACAGCTGAAGATCGCGCGTGACTTCGATTTGCCGGTATTGCTGCATGTGCGCCGATCGCAGGACATCATTCTCAAGCATCTGCGTCGTATCGGTGTTCCGGGCGGTATTGCCCATGCTTTCAATGGCAGCTTTCAGCAGGCACAACACTTCATCGATCTCGGTTTCAAGCTGGGTTTTGGGGGCGCCATGACCTTTCCGCGTGCCTTGCAGATACGCCGCCTGGCCGGTGAGTTGCCGGGCGAGGCGCTGGTGCTGGAAACCGATGCGCCCGATATTTCCCCAGTATGGCTGCATCCCGGGCGCAATAGTCCGACCGAGTTGCCGCGCATAGGGAAAACGCTCGCGGAACTGCGCAATATGCGGGTAGAAGACATCGCGCACCAGACCTTCCTGAATGCGCGGGCCGCCTTGCCTCGCCTGGACAGACTGATCCCCTAGCATGAGAAGCGCGATACTCGGCTTCGTTGCCGGTGTCGGTTACCTGCAGATTCAGGCAGAGCTTCCTTCCGTTTTTATCATTCTTTGCTGCGGTGCTGGCGCTGTCGCACTGACCCTCATCCGCCATCACCTGCCTTATTCCTCGTTGCGCATCTTGCTGCTCGCTTCCGCGGGAGCAAGTTTCGGTTTTGCATGGGCTGCCATGTTTGCGCACCTGCATATGTCGCAAAGTCTTCCACCGGAGTGGGAAGGCAGGGATATAACGATCACAGGCGTGGTCGATAGTTTGCCTACTCATTTCCCGCAGGGTGTGCGCTTTGATTTTGCTGTCGAAGACGTTCCAGCGGGAGCAGTGGTGCCGAAAAGGATTGCCCTGTCCTGGTATTACAGCTTTCAGTCATCTGAGCAGAATAACTGGCAGGCGCCGCGACCGGCGGAGCGCTGGCAGCTGACGGTGCGATTGCGGCGCCCGCATGGCAACGCGAATCCTCATGGCTTTGACTATGAAGCCTGGTTGCTGGAACGGGAACTGCGAGCCACAGGCACTGTGCGCTCGGATGAAACGCTGGACACCAAGAACCGGCGACTGGATGCATTTGTGCCGGGATTGCGTGCGTACGTCGAACTCAGCCGTGCCGCGTTGCGAGAACGAATTGAGACAGCCTTGCCGGATAAGCCCTATGCCGGCGTCATTACGGCATTGGTCATCGGTGACCAGCGCGCGATCAGCCAGTCCGACTGGCAGGTATTCAATCGCAGCGGGGTAACCCACCTGATGTCGATCTCGGGCTTGCATATTACGATGGTGGCCGGCATGGTGGCTGCGCTGGTCTATTTTTTATGGTGCCGATCGTTTTTTGCCGGCGCTGCCTTGCCTTTGCGACTGCCTGCGCAGAAAGCGGCTGCGGCAGCGGGCATGCTGATGGCTTTGATCTATGTGTTGCTGGCGGGTTGTGGCGTGCCGGCACAACGTACCTTGTATATGTTGACGATCGTCGCCGCGGCACTGTGGATGGGACGACTGACCAGTGTGTCGCATGTGTTGTGCATTGCCCTGGCCGTGGTGCTGTTAGTCGACCCCTGGGCGGTATTGTGGCCGGGCTTCTGGTTATCTTTCAGTGCAGTAGCATTGATTCTCTATGTAAGCGTGGGGCGGGTCGGACATTGCCGCAAGCAGGACCCATCCTTTCCGGGACGAATGAAAGAGGGGGTGTTCGCTGCAGCACTTACCCAGTATGCCATCACTATAGGCCTGCTACCTTTGACGCTGCTGTTGTTCAGCCAGGTTTCGGTCGTGGGGCCGGTTGCCAATGCGATAGCGATTCCGCTGGTAAGTTTCGTGATTACACCGCTTGCCTTGATCGGCAGCATTCTGCCGCATCCTGTGGCCGGCTGGGTGCTGATTGCCGCGCATTCGGCATTGGAATGGCTGCTGGCAATACTGATCTGGTTAAGCCAGGTTTCGCTTGCAGTATGGCGCGCTCCCGCGCCTTCATACTGGATGGTGATGCTGGCCTTGGTCGGTGTGGCATGGATGCTGGCGCCACGCGGCTGGCCTATACGCTGGCTCGGAGTGTTTGCCTGGTTGCCGTTGTTCTTCAACTCGGCATCGGCACCAAAAGGAGAGGAGTTCTGGGTAACGGTTTTCGATGTGGGACAAGGGAGCGCAGTGCTGGTGGAAACGCACCGACATCGCTTGTTGTACGATGCCGGCCCACGTTATAGCCCCGAGGCCGACGGGGCGAATCGCGTAATCCTTCCGTATCTGCAAGGGCGAGGCATCAGCCGGCTGGATGGCATGATCATTTCGCATGGCGACATGGATCATGCTGGCGGTGCCGCCTCCTTGCTGACCGAACTGCGGGTGAGTCAGGTATGGTCTTCCCTGCCGGCAGATAACGCCTTGTTACAGGACGTGGGCCCTCATCGTCCGTGTAATGCCGGGCAAGTGTGGGAATGGGACGGGGTGAAATTCGAAATCCTGCATCCGCCTGCCGACAGTCATGCCGATGTGACCTGGAAGCCGAATGCGCGCAGTTGCACGTTGAAGGTGTCGCGGGGGCCGCACGCTATCCTGTTGCCGGGAGACATTGAGCGGCGCCAGGAAGCATTATTGCTGAGCCAGCAGCGAGACAAGCTGCGCGCCTCGGTCCTGCTGGTACCGCATCACGGAAGCGGCACGTCTTCCACGGAAGCATTTTTACGCGCGGTTCAGCCCGATATTGCCTTGTTTCAGGTGGGTTATCGCAACCGGTACGGGCATCCGAAGCAGGAAGTGTACGAACGTTACGGCGCAATGGATATACGTCGTCTGCGTACGGACGATTCGGGGGCCGTGTCGCTACGCATAGGCAATACCGTGGAAGTCGCCGAATATCGACGAGAGCGGCCTCGCTACTGGCATCGTCGTGACTGAAAGTGCGGCGCCGACGGACTGAGCATTTTCTGTTTCATCCCAAATACGGATGCCGGCGTGACTAATATAGTGGCTGTCACTTAA
>JAEZLB010000062.1 GCA_023435945.1 Pseudomonadota bacterium
CATTGCGCAGATCCAGCGTCTTGCGTATCGCCGTCAGCATGCCCAGCGCCAGCACATCCACCTTCAGGAAACCCATTGCATCGAGATCATCCTTGTCCCACTGGATGACGGTCCTGTCCTTCATCGCCGCATTTTCTATCGGCACCAGCTGCGACAGCTTGTCCCGCGCAATCACAAACCCGCCCACATGCTGGGACAGATGGCGCGGGAAACCCACCAGCAAACGGGATAGTTCAAGCAGCTTGGCAACCACCGAACTTTCCGGTGCAAGCCCGACTTCCACCAGGCGCTCCGGCGCAATGTAATGCTTGTCCCACCACACCAGGTTCTTGCACAAGCGATCGAGCTGCTCCGGCAACAGTCCCAGCACCTTACCTACATCGCGGATCGCCGATTTGGGCCGGTAAGTGATCAGCGCTGCTGCCAGCGCCGTGCGGTCGCGACCATATTTTCCATACAAGTACTGAATCACTTCTTCGCGCCGCTCATGCTCGAAATCGACATCAATATCCGGCGGTTCGTTGCGCTCCTTGCTGAGGAAGCGCTCAAACAGAACCTGCATGCGCCCCGGATCGACTTCTGTAATACCAAGTGCGTAGCAGACTGCAGAATTGGCTGCCGAACCACGGCCCTGGCAGAGAATGTTGCGACTGCGCGCAAAGACGACGATGTCATGCACGGTCAGAAAATAATGCGCGTACTGCAGCTCCGCTATCAGCGCCAGTTCCTTTCCCACGAGCTCTTTGACATTGGCTGGCACACCCGAGGGGTAGCGCTGCACCAACCCTTGCTCCGTCAGGACACGCAGATGCGCCATCGCCGTTTGCCCGCGCGGCACCACTTCCTCCGGATACTGATAACGAATCTGGTCGAGTGAAAACGTGCAGCGATTACTGACGTCCTGCGTGGCCTGCAACAAGTCGGGAGGATAAATGGCAGACAGACGTGCCAGCGTACGCAAGTGCCTTTCGCCGTTAGGCAGCATCTTGCGGCCCAGCGAGGCCAGCGTCTGTTTCAGGCGTATGGCGCTCAGTACATCGTGCAAGGGCTTGCGGCTGCGTACATGCATCAATACGCTGCCTGCTGCCACCAGCGGCACTGCGCATGATTGCCCAATGCGCCTTAGTTCAGCCAGCAGGCGCGCATCGTTGAAACTGCGATATAACTCCACCGCTATCCAGCAGCGTCCTTTGAAATGCTGGCGCAGCCATTGCGCGTGCGGTTCGACTGCGTCCAATGCCCGGGGATCCGGAATCAGCAAAGCCAGGCAACCTTCCAGGTCGTGTTCGAGACCGGCACGCTGCACGAAGTAAGCACCCTTGGCTGCCGTACGCCGGGCACGCGTAAGCAAGCGGCACAAATTACCGTAAGCGTTTTGATCTGCCGCCAGCAGTACGAGATGCAAGCCGTCGTCCAGCACCAGTTCACTGCCCACCAGCAGCTTGATGCCAGCCTCCTTGGCCGCGACATGCGCCCGCACGATGCCGGCCAGCGAACATTCATCGGTGATCGCAATGGACTGATAGCCGAGGGCCGCAGCGCGCCTGACCAGTTCTTCCGGATGCGAGGCTGCTTTCAGAAATGAATAATTCGACAGGCAATGCAATTCGCTGTAGGCAAGCATGGCAAGCGCCCCCGCTCAGGCAAAAAATCCATGCAGATACCATTGCTGCTCATGATGATCCTGGTAGATCCAGCACAATTGCCCTTGCGGATTGCGCGCAATGTAATAGTCGCGCGATACCGGCCTGTCATCCCACCAACCGGCCTCTATGCGTTCCGCACCGGTCAACAAAGTCAGCATGCCTTCGAATTGCGGCTGACCCGACCATACGCTTAGGCTGCGCGGATGCTGAAGCAACCAGGTAGGACGCGGTAAATCGGGCACCATCCATGCGGACGCAGGAACGCCATCACGCGACCACGCATATTCGGGCCTGTGATCATCATGCAGTGTGAGCCTGTAGAGACTGCCGGCCGGCAGGCGCGCGGCAAGCTGTTCGTTCAATTGCTGCCACGCCAGGACATTGATTTCGCTGCCGGGCAAGAGACTTTTAGTGGATTCGGCGAAACTGGCAAAGCGCTCTACCTGCAAGGCCATTGCACGCACCGGTGCTTCCAGCGTTACGCGTTCCATCTGCGAAGAAAACAGACTCATGCATTCGGTTGCATCGCAATGCGGCAGTGAAAAACTGATCAGTACCTCCTGAGTTTGATCCCGTCCCTGCTCCAGCTTCAGCAATAACTGCATGGCCCCCTGCTTGCGCGCGCGCAGATAACCTTCCAACTCCTGCAGCAAAAGCACCGCGACCTGCCTGATCGCTTCGATCTCGCACGTTTCCGAAGCCAGTTCCAGTCGCGAAAAGAAAACCGGTGGGAGCGTAAAACAGTGTCGCGGGTCCGTTTGCTCGCCATAAGCGCGATCCATTTCATCGATCAATGGCAAACCGAACCGCCGTATCAAGCCATCACGTGGCAACATACGGCATTGGCCCAGCGTGGTAATGCCCAGACTATCGAGCGTGTTTATGGTTTCCTGGGGCCAGTCCATTAATGCCACAGGCAAAGTATCGAGTTTTTCAGGAAGATCGCGTAGTTTCCTGCAACCACGCAAGCTGGCATTGCGAACCCGTGCTTTAGCCAGCCACATGGCGGCCAGCGGCGTAGGCGCCATGCTCGCTACAGTATGGAAACCCAATTGCGCTGCTCCTTCCTGTATGCGCTGCCCGAGCTTCATCAATCCGCCGAAGAGGCGCAAGGAAGGCGCGACTTCCAGTAACACGCCCTCCTGGTCGACCACGACCGTGGGCGTGAACTGCCCCGCCCAGCCAGCCAGCGCATGCAAGGCAGCTTGCTCCTTGGCCGGATCGTGTTCCAGCACAACGACTTCCGAGGCCAGTGCACGCGCTGCCGATACCGGCATGCCGGGCTTGATGCCGCAGCTTTGCGCCGGACTATTAGCGGCAATGACCACCGGTCGCTGCAAAGCGCCATCGCTGATCAGCAAGGGCAGGTCCGGCAACCAGCCCCTATGGCTTACCTGCAATGCCAGTTCCGGCAGGTACAACGCAATCCATAACATGAGCGCTTTCCTTGCCTCTCTGATGGACTCTTTTCGGTAGGCGGCTCAGCGCTTAATAAGCGCCTATCTGGGGACGTATCAAACGTGCAGCGGGAATTGCATACCAGGACGGCAGTTTGGGACGATGGATGATTTGCTGCTGTACCGGCAGGGACCAGGGCAGGATGCTGGCAGTCTGTTCACCGAACAGGCCTCGCCGTTTGAAAACATGCAGCTGCAGGCGCTGCTCGCGTTGCGCAAGGCGTATGCGCAGTGCCGCCGGAGACGGCTGGCGTGCCTGTTGCAGCGAGCGGTACAGCACTGCCATTGCATTGCCGCGTTCAGCCGCCAGGTGCAGGCGCTTCAGCGCGAGATAGGGCAAGCCCTGGCCACCCTGGCTGCTTAAGCCACTCTCCCAGATCAGCACAGCACCACAAGCGCCGGAACGCAGCGCCAGCTCAGCAGCAGACAAGGCATCACGCGTTGCCCCCGCAGGCACGACCAGCAAACGTTCCAGATTCACGCCGGCCTGGGCCAGGGCCGGTGCATACGGCTGAAAAGGCGGCGCCACCAGCAATACACCTTGCTCGGCGGTCAGTTGCGCCAGCACCGGCAGCAACAGGGAAAATTCGCCTATGCCAGTTTCGTCACTCAGCAATTCCGTCAGAGCTCCCTGCGGCCATCCTTCATCCGCTAGCATTTCATCCACTTCAGCAAAACCGGTGGGCAAGCCAGCGTGACCACGCACTGGGGCCTGTCCGGCTTTCCAGATTGCGAGGCGCGCTTGCAAGGTATCGAGCAAGGAAGCAAGAGGAAGGGCAGTGAGCGTGGCTGAAGTGTTCATGGCAGTCTCGGCAAAGTAGAAGGACAATCTCAGGAATAATCATAAGTACTGTATTTTTATACAGTATATTGGATTATTGTCCATTTGCAAGACCATTTTTTGGAGCGGCATCAAATTCCCGGGAATGCAGCACCTCTCGGGGCACCGCGGAGAGATCTGAACCTGCCCCCATTTTTTCCACGCCACAGAATTCATGACGATTTTTACTGAGCGATGTTCAAGGTGTGAATTGATCGACAGCAATCAGGCTCTGGCCTTTCATGCCCATGCAACATTGACATGAACCTCTCCAAAAAGCAGTTGCTCTTTTTGCCTGCATGCGCCTGCGAGCCGACATACAATGCAGGGATGAACGACGCCCCTACTCCGACTCCCCATCTGTTTGCCCGCCTCGAGCCCACCATGGTTCTGGACGCGCTGGAAAGCCTGGGCCTGTATAGCGATGGACGCCTGCTGGCGCTCAACAGTTATGAGAACCGTGTTTATCAGGTCGGGATGGAACAGGGAGCGCCGGTCGTGGTGAAGTTTTACCGCCCCAATCGCTGGAGCAATGCCGCAATCCTGGAAGAACATGCCTTCGTAGGCGAACTGGCCGCACAGGAAGTCCCCGTGGTGGCGCCGCTGGAAATAGCGGGATGCACGCTGCACGAGTTCCAGGATTTCCGCTTCACCGTGTTTCCGCGCCAGGGTGGACGCACGCCGGAACTGGAAGACCCGGCGACGCTGGAATGGATAGGCCGCTTCAT
>JAEZLB010000063.1 GCA_023435945.1 Pseudomonadota bacterium
CTGAATACGATCGAGGGAACCGACATTGTCGGCACCATAGGTGGCGTTGCCGCAGTTGGCTCCGGGCAAAGCTTAACTGGTGCAAAGGGCTCCGCCGCAGAAGGGTTGCGTATTACTGTTACCGGCGGTGCGGAGAAGGCGTCCCGCGGCACGATCACGTTCACACACGGTCATGCGCGCCAGTTAAGCAGCCTGATGGACACCTACCTGAGCTCGGAAGGCCTGCTTAATGAACGCACAACGGGCCTGAATAACAGCATCAAGGATCTGGATCGCCAGCGTGAAGCGCTAAACCTCAAACTGGCCGCCACAGAGGCACGCTATCTGGCGCAATTCAATGCCTTGGATGCCATGATGAGCAGCATGAACCAGACCAGTGCCTATCTAACCCAACAACTGGCCAACCTGCCGAAGATTGAATAGAAGGGAAAAAGAGATGTTCGGAGCTATGAATAACGGTGCGGCGACCTATGCCAAGATGAATGTCGAAAATGGCGTGACGGCTGCCAGCCCGCATAAACTCATCGTGATGTTGTTCGATGGCGCGATGGTGGCCATCACCAATGCCAAGCGTCACATGCTGGAAAAAGACATCCCGGCAAAAGGCGAAGCCATTTCCCGCGCCATCACGATTATCGAAAATGGCCTGATCGCCAGCCTGAATAAATCGGCGGGCGGCGAAGTTGCCGAAAACCTGGAGGCGCTCTACGCTTTCATTAATAATCGCCTATTGATGGCAAATTTAAACAATCAGCCGGAGCTGCTGGATGAAGCCTACAAGCTGCTGAAAGATTTGCGCGAAGCCTGGGAAGCCATTGGCCCCAAAGCCGCAGATGCTCCTCAGCCTGCCGTATCCCAGCCCGAACCCGCAGCAAACTCGCCTTATGGCTCCATTGCCCCTGCTGCCCACCATTTCGTAAAAGCCTGAGCTCATGGAAAATCAAGAAATTCTCGCCATGTATGAAAACGTGGCCGACATCATGCAGCAAATGCTTGCAGCGGCGCGTGAAGGCGACTGGGATCAATTGACATTACTGGAGTCGCGTTGTTCGGACCAGGTGGAACGGATTCGTCGCGGCGATATCCCTGTACAAGCCTTATCGGCAACAGGACGGGAAAGAAAATTCCGTTTGATACAAAAAATCCTGCGCGACGATCGTGAAATCCGTAACCTGACCCAACCCTGGATGACCCGACTGTCGGCATTGATGAGCAGTGCCAGCACCGAGCGAAAAATAGCCAGGGCATACGGCAACAACGCCGGATACTGATCCCATGCTCAAGCCGACCGATCCAACGGGATTGCGGCCGCTGACTCCGGTTAAGGCGCCGGCCGCAGCGAAGACGGTCGGCGATGCGCAAGAAGAAAGCCTCACTCGTCTCAACCAGCTTGCAATAGGCAAGGAATATAAAGCCACGGTTGTGGCGCGCATGCAGGATGGCCAGTACCTGGTTCGCCTTGCCAATGCGGCAGCGCGCATGCCGCTGCCGGCAGGCACTCAGGCTGGCGACCGTCTCAGCCTGACACTGATCAGTCATCAGCCCCGCCCTACTTTTTTGCTCAATGGCGACCAAAGTGCGGGGGGGGCCCCTACCTCCGTAAGCGACACCGGCCGGCTGATCGACCACATGCGCCAGCTGGCACAGCGCCAGGGGCTTCCCAATCGCGTGCTGGGCGGTCCGCCGTTGTTGCAGGCGGCCCAGGCCTCCGGCAAAGGCATGGCACAGCAACTGGCCCAGTCACTGCAAAACATGCTTGATGGCAGCGGACTGTTTTATGAGTCGCATGTCGGCGAGTGGGCCACCAATCAGCGCTCGCTGGATCAGCTGATGCGGGAACCTCAAGCCGCTTTGCAACGTTCCGGCAGCGATGTGGCCGTACAAAAACTGGTAGCAGATTCCGGCAATACGGCCGGCAAGCCAACGGCTGCTGCAGGCTTGGCCGATGAACTGGCTTCCACAGCACAGGAAGCGGATACCCTGCTGCGCCTTGGGGGACCGGATAATCCGCAAGCCGCGCGCCTGGTCAGCCTGCAACTGGAGTTGCTGGAACACCGGCGTGCCGCCTGGGAGGGTGAGTTATGGCCGGGGCAGAAGCTGCTGTGGGAAGTCAGCGATGAAACGCCTGAGCATGCCCAGGGCAAAGAGACTGCCGCTGCAGTATGGCAGAGCAAGATTCGCATTGAATTGCCGCAATTGGGCGCAGTCAGCGCAATGCTGCAATTGCAGGGTGAGCATGTCCGCGTGCAATTGCTGGCGGCCTCTGACGACACGGCCGCTTTATTGAAGGGAAAGATCGCCGGCCTGGCAGAGTCACTGGAAGCCAGCGGCACTGCCCCGGACCAGATCACGGTGAAACAGGATGAGCACGCCTAACAAACCATTGCCGCATGCCGTTGCGCTGGCCTACCAGGCTGGCGAGGGAGCGCCGCGCGTGGTGGCCAAGGGCAAGGGGCTGATTGCGGAAGAGATCATGGCCCGTGCCCGTGAACATGGCGTGTTCATGCATGAATCGAAGGAGCTGGTCGCCTTGCTGATGCAGATCGATCTGGACCGTGAAATTCCGCCTGCCCTGTACCGGGCCGTGGCTGAACTGCTGGCATGGATTTACCGGATTGAATCCGGCCTGGTGGAAGGTACCGGTACGCAGGACATTCCTCCTCTTCCCTTGCCCCCTCCGGAAACGGGAGATAACAAGGATAGCTAGCATGCACAAGGAAATTGAAGTAAAAGAGAGACAGCCGTAATCGCTGATAACCCTAGTCTTGTAATGCCTACGAGCCGATACCCTCCCTCTGCCGACAGCCTGGATGCTTACCGCATCCAGTCCGAGCGCGAGATCATTACCCTGCTTAAGGAAATCCGCCAGCAGCGGCAATTGGTACGTGCGATCTTCAGTCAAGGACGCGAACAGGTACTGACATCGATCCTGGATGTCGACGAGAAAAACGGGCTGGTATACATCGATGCGACGCCTTATCCGGCCCGGGACCGGCGCATAGAGCTGACGCAGCAGCTTGCGCTTGAAACCATGCTGAACCGCATTCCGATTCGCTTCACGGCCTCGCATGCACAACGCTGCAATCATAATGGCTTTGCGGCATTGAGATTTTCGATGCCGCAAAGCCTGGTACGCCTGCAACGCCGGCTCACTTACCGGGTAAGCGTACCAGTCGCGCGTCCCCTGCCATGCGTCTTCCTGCCTCCCGGCACCGAGATGCGTCCGCTGGAAGCGCCGCTGTCACTGAACGTGCTGAATATCAGTCTGGGCGGGATTGCTGTATTGGATACCGGCTACCAACTGGATGGACGACCTGGCGCCCTTTATCCGGCATGCCAGATCGGCTTTCCCGGCTATCCGGCAACAGTCGCACTGGAAGTGCGCCATACCCATGTGACGTACAACCGAGGCGAAACCGCCCGTCATGTGGGCTGCCGCTTTTTAGATACTTCCAGCGCCGTTATCGCGCTGATACAGCGCTACATCATGAAACTGGAGCGGGAACAGAATGCAAGAAGCCTGGACGACCAATGAAATCAAAGCCGAACAAGAAACGCTGCTGGGTGCATAGTGGGTGGGACCCGAGATTAAATGATCACTACTCACGAATAAAAAGGGTTTCCCTAAATATGTGTTGCTTCAGTACAATACGGGCCATTGCACGCTCCCAGAGAACGTGAATCCAACAAGAGATATGTCCCAAGAAGATTTCACTGATGATCTGGAGCCGTTCCGCATTTATTCGCGGCGCCAAATCATTTTTTTGCTCGAAAATGTTCGTGCGCAGCGTCAGCTGGTAAAAATGAGCGCGAGCGGTTCCACCGAGGCAGTCATAACGTCCATACTTGCAGTGGAAGAGGACGAAAGCGCTGTATGGTTCGATGCGGCACCTTCCAAAACTCTGAATCACAAACTTACCAGTTGCGAACGCATTGCATTTGAAACCAAGCTGGATCAGATCCGCGTGCTGTTCTGGACTGAAACGGCAACACCCGGCGATTACCAAGGTTACCCTGCCCTGCGTGTACCACTACCGAACAACATCGTTCGCATTCAGCGCCGCGAATACTATCGCGTCAATATTCCGCGCACCAGTCCCATCCTGGTCACTGTCCCGCCGCCGGGAACGACGGAAAAGCCGCTGGTACAACCTATCATCGTTCCCATGCTGAACATCAGCATGGGAGGAGTTGCCCTCATCGACGAACTCGATGTGATTGACGATACGCTAGGCGTCACTTATGAAAATTGCGTGCTTGCCCTTCCCGGAGGGTCGGTAACGGTCTCGCTGGGAATTTCGAACGTGGCCCATGTCAAGCTAACCAATGGCAAAACCGTGCGTCATATCGGCTGTCGCTTCATCAATCTGTCCAATGCGGCGGAAGCTGTCATCCAGCGTTTCATCCTCAAACTGGAACGCGACCAGAATGCCAAAATGACAGGGTTCCTCTAAACGCTCTCCGTCGCTAAAAGAAAATGCCACGTCATGACGTGGCATTTTCTTTTAGCGGAAAACAGGCGTCTCATTCATGACACGCGCAAGCCGGACTTATTTGACAGCACGGTACTCGGAGAAAACGCCCAGTTCGACATAACGATCGACGTTGCTGAAGCCCGCATTCTCCAGCGTCTTCATCACATCCGCCGGCTTGGCGCAGGCTTCTATCGTGTCCCAGTAATACTG
>JAEZLB010000077.1 GCA_023435945.1 Pseudomonadota bacterium
CCCGTGAAGTCGGAGTCGCTAGTAATCGCAGATCAGCAACGCTGCGGTGAATACGTTCCCGGGCCTTGTACACACCGCCCGTCACGTCACGAAAGTCGGCAACACCCGAAGCCCATGGCCTAACCCCGTGAGGGGAGGGAGTGGTCGAAGGTGGGGCTGGCGATTGGGACGAAGTCGTAACAAGGTAGCCGTACCGGAAGGTGCGGCTGGATCACCTCCTTTCTAAGGAGCACCCGGCTGTGAAAGCAGTCCAGGACTCGTCCACAGCGAATGTTTGTGGCGGGGCTCAATTGGCGGAGACACTGGTTTGGCCGCCTCGACAACGGTTTTCTTTAGTACAGCCTTTCTGGCCTGTGAGGGTTGGGGGGAGTGGAACGGGTTGATGCGGTTGAGGGAAGGCACAGCCGGCGGTAGGCCGGTAGCGATACACACCCTGTTGGATCCTGAAGAAACAAGCCTTGTGGGGTTTGGTTTTTCGGTACGGATAGCGATCACGCCTGGGAAGGCATACCGCGGAAGTTTTTCTGGCTGGTGTTTTTCTTTGTTGGGTGGTGGTTGGTTGTTGGTTGAGATGTGCATAGTGGACGCGAGCATCTTGTTTTTCTGCGTAGTTGTTTGTTGTTGAAGTTGTGTAGGGCAGATGGTGGATGCCTTGGCACCAGGAGCCGATGAAGGACGTGGGAGGCCGCGATAGGCCTGGGGGAGCTGTCAACCGAGCTGTGATCCCAGGGTGTCCGAATGGGGGAACCCACCCGTAGTCATGTGCGGGTACCGCCGCTTGAATTCATAGAGCGGTTGGAGGGAACGTCGGGAAGTGAAACATCTCAGTACCGGCAGGAAGAGAAAACAATAGTGATTCCGTGAGTAGTGGCGAGCGAAAGCGGATTGAGCCTAAACCGTGTGCGTGTGATACCTGTCAGGGGTTGCGTGTGCGGGGTTGTGGGACCGTGCTGATCTGGCTGACACCGGATCGAACAGTGAGAAAGTTCGTGGCTAGCCGAAGCTTCTGGAAAGTGGCGCTGTAAACGGTGATAGTCCGGTAGGTGAAAGTTGCGAACCTGTTGTGCGTGTTCCCGAGTAGCGGCGGACTCCTGAAATCTGCCGTGAATCTGCCAGGACCACCTGGTAAGGCTGAATACTCCCTAGTGACCGATAGCGGACTAGTACCGTGAGGGAAAGATGAAAAGTACCCCGGGAGGGGAGTGAAATAGTACCTGAAACCGTTTGCTTACAAACCGTTGGAGCACCCTTGTTGGTGTGACAGCGTGCCTTTTGAAGAATGAGCCTGCGAGTTAGCGATATGTGGCGAGGTTAACCCGTGTGGGGTAGCCGTAGCGAAAGCGAGTCTGAATAGGGCGATTCAGTCGCATGTCCTAGACCCGAAGCGAAGTGATCTATCCATGGCCAGGCTGAAGCGAGGGTAAGACCTCGTGGAGGGCCGAACCCACTTGGGTTGAAAACCGAGGGGATGAGCTGTGGATAGGGGTGAAAGGCCAATCAAACTTCGTGATAGCTGGTTCTCTCCGAAATGCATTTAGGTGCAGCGTTGCGTGTTTCTTGCCGGAGGTAGAGCTACTGGATGGCCGATGGGCCCCACAAGGTTACTGACGTCAGCCAAACTCCGAATGCCGGTAAGTGAGAGCGCAGCAGTGAGACGGTGGGGGATAAGCTTCATCGTCGAGAGGGAAACAACCCAGACCACCGACTAAGGCCCCTAAGCGTGTGCTAAGTGGGAAAGGATGTGGAGTTGCAGTGACAACCAGGAGGTTGGCTTAGAAGCAGCCACCCTTGAAAGAGTGCGTAATAGCTCACTGGTCAAGTGATTCTGCGCCGACAATGTAACGGGGCTCAAGCACACCGCCGAAGTCGTGGAATTCGTATACCAGGTAGGCCTTCGTGGTCCAGCCGTACGGATTGGTAGGAGAGCGTCGTGTGGCGAGTGAAGCGGCGGAGGAATCCAGCCGTGGACGCTACACGAGTGAGAATGCAGGCATGAGTAGCGAAAGACGGGTGAAAAACCCGTCCCCCGAAAGACTAAGGGTTCCAGGGTCAAGCTAATCTGCCCTGGGTAAGTCGGGACCTAAGGCGAGGCCGACAGGCGTAGTCGATGGACAACGGGTTGATATTCCCGTACCGGCGAAGAACCGCCCAAACTAATCCAGTGGTGCTAAGTGCCCGAATCTGTTCGGTGATCCCTTCGGGGTGAGCTGTGCAGGCTAGCGCATGACCCCATGCTGGTGCGGTTAGCGTATTAACAGGTGTGACGCAGGAAGGTAGCCCAGCCCGGGCGATGGTTGACCCGGGGTAAGTGCGTAGGCTGAGGGATAGGCAAATCCGTCCCTCGTGATGGCTGAGACACGATGCCGACCCGTAAGGGATAGTGGGTGATCCTATGCTGCCAAGAAAAGCATCGACGCGAGGTTCTAGCTGCCCGTACCCGAAACCGACTCAGGTGGTCAGGTAGAGAATACCAAGGGGATCGAGAGAATCGTGGTTAAGGAACTCGGCAAAATGCCCCCGTAACTTCGGGAGAAGGGGGGCCTGAGGCGTGATAGGGACTTGCTTCCTTGAGCGTTTGAAGGCCGCAGAGACCAGTGGGAAGCGACTGTTTACTAAAAACACAGGTCCGTGCTAAGTCGCAAGACGATGTATACGGACTGACGCCTGCCCAGTGCTGGAAGGTTAAGAGGAAGGGTTAGCTTCGGCGAAGCTCTGAATTTAAGCCCCAGTAAACGGCGGTGGTAACTATAACCATCCTAAGGTAGCGAAATTCCTTGTCGGGTAAGTTCCGACCTGCACGAATGGCGTAACGACTTCCCAGCTGTCTCCACCATGAACTCGGCGAAATTGCATTACGAGTAAAGATGCTCGTTACGCGCAGAAGGACGGAAAGACCCCGTGACCTTTACTACAGCTTGGTATTGGTGTTCGGTGTGGCTTGTGTAGGATAGGTGGGAGACTGTGAAGCGGGCACGCCAGTGTTCGTGGAGTCATTGTTGAAATACCACTCTGGTCATATTGGATATCTAACGACGAACCGTAATCCGGTTCTCGGACAGTGCCTGGTGGGTAGTTTAACTGGGGCGGTTGCCTCCCAAAGAGTAACGGAGGCGCCCAAAGGTTCCCTCAGCCTGGTTGGCAATCAGGTGTCGAGTGTAAGTGCACAAGGGAGCTTGACTGTGAGACTGACAGGTCGAGCAGGGACGAAAGTCGGGACTAGTGATCCGGCACTGGCATGTGGAAGCGGTGTCGCTCAACGGATAAAAGGTACCCCGGGGATAACAGGCTGATCTTCCCCAAGAGTCCATATCGACGGGATGGTTTGGCACCTCGATGTCGGCTCGTCGCATCCTGGGGCTGGAGTAGGTCCCAAGGGTTAGGCTGTTCGCCTATTAAAGCGGCACGCGAGCTGGGTTTAGAACGTCGTGAGACAGTTCGGTCCCTATCCTCCGCGCGCGTAGGAGACTTGAGAAGAGCTGTCCCTAGTACGAGAGGACCGGGACGGACGAACCTCTGGTGTGCCAGTTGTCATGCCAATGGCACGGCTGGTTGGCCACGTTCGGACGGGATAACCGCTGAAAGCATCTAAGCGGGAAGCTCACTTCAAGATGAGGTCTCCCACCCCTTGAGGGTTAAGGCCCCCAGCTAGACCACTGGGTTGATAGGCCAGAGGTGTAAGCGTGGTAACACGTTCAGCCGACTGGTACTAATAGGCCGAGGACTTGACCACAAATACGCTTGCGTCCACTGTGCGATTCTGAGACAACGGCCGCGCTGACTTCTCGCGCTGGTGACAGTTGCATAGAGTAACGGCGGCCATGGCGGCGAGGACACGCCCGGTCCCATTCCGAACCCGGAAGCTAAGCTCGCCAGCGCCGATGGTACTGCACTCGACAGGGTGTGGGAGAGTAGGACGCCGCCGGACATCATCCTCATCAGGCGCACTCCATGCGG
>JAEZLB010000181.1 GCA_023435945.1 Pseudomonadota bacterium
TGTCGACATTGTCATCTTCCTTGTGATGATGCCGACGGTCATGATCGCCGCACCGATCGGCGTGAGTGTCAGCCACAAGATGAACGAGCGGACGTTGCAGCTCATCTACGCGATTCTGCTCATTGTCGTTGGCATTGATCTTATGCGGCGCCTCGTGTGATCGCGGTCATCATTATTAGGGAAGGAATCCGCAGGACACGCAGCGACGGCAGGACACGCAGGATCTCTCTCCATGGAGCACCCCCACGATTTCGCTGCGTGTCCGGATTGAGACTTCCACAGCCATGCCCGACGCACGCACCTTGCGACCACGTGTGACCGCCATGGATGGCGGAAATGGTTGCAGGTGAAAGCTCCTGCAACACCTGCATTTCCCACATCCATGTGGGTCAGAAACGCAGGAGCACGTTTCAATCAATAGTAGGGCGTGTCGTTTAGTGAGACGAGCGTCTTGCGCGCGTAGGTCATGGCACCTCCTGTGCCGCGTTCCTTACGTGCCTACATATCTACGCCAGTTGGCCGCAGCCGAGTATGCAAATATCCAAATGTTTGGCTAGAAATCGGCGCGTGTCCCAGTGTGATTTTTTGACATCACCTTTCGCTAAAGCGAAGGATCCCGACAGCTTTGTGCTCGCCCATCGGATGGGTGTCATCGCTATCTCAGGAATCGGTTTCATCCAGCGTTAGGGGGGTTGCTTCGACCGAATCGCATCAGTGATTGAATCCCCCGCTCCCTTTCGGCCACACCTCCTCCAGCGTATACGCATCCCGCAACCGTCCGTTAAACAGAACGTACCGCGTGCGCAACGTGTTGCGGATATCCTCGAGCGGGTTGCCGTCCAAGACCACGAGATCAGCGAGTTTGCCCACGTCCAGTGCGCCGAGATCCCGGTCCAGGCCCAGCAACTCCGCTCCCCTGATCGTGCCCGCGCGAAGGGCGTCGTGCGGCGGCAAGCCCGCAAGGACGAATGCGTGCATCTCCAGATGAGTGCTGAGCCCTGGGAAATCGCCGTGACCTCCGGTCGCTATTCGCCCGCCTTCGGCAACGAACCGAGTCGTCGATGACTCGAGTGGGCCGGGCCGATACTCGGCAGGCCGCCCGTTGCGACTGTCGAACCAACCCGTCGATGTGTCATCGGCACGCTGGCGAAGCTTGTTGTAGTCCTCGGGATCGTACAGGCGCTGCCACCGAGTCCACGTCGAAGCATCGTCCATGCCTTCCACAACGTGCCGTAGCAGACGGCCGTCCGCAACGGGGCCTTGGTTTGACAGAGTCATGCCGCTTTGTACGAGTAAGGCTCTTACGTCGGAGTACAGCGGGGACGGCTTAATGAAATGGTCATAGCCGGCGTAACCGTCGATCGCGTTCGTGATCAGCATTCTGAATCCATGTCCATGCGAGGCGATGTTCAGCCCGCGCTCCGCCGCCGCGCGTACCAGCCACCGCCGAGCATTCCTTCGTTCGGCGCCATATTCCTTCAGGAACTTCACACGATAGATGTCCGCGTAGCGCGCGACGATTTCCCGTGCGGCATTCATGCTGTCGATGTGCTCCTTGGCGACTATATTGATGCCGGCGCCAGTGTTCATATATCGCGGCCCCAGCAGATCGCCCACTGCCATTCGATCTTCGTAGGTCATGAAGGCGCGCTCGTAGTCCTGTGGGTCCTTGGAGGTCAATACCCCCAAGGCGAGATTCGCTTCCTGCGCTCGCATCCGACTATGCAACAGCACGTTCCACCCGATCTTTACATCGTGGTTGTGCATATCGAGCAGTCCCGGGATGACGGTCTTGCCGGTCAGGTCGAACTGCGCCGCCTCTGCGGGAAGGTCGAGTGTCCCTGCTGAGCCGATTGCCACGATGCGACGGTCTCGCACGAGTACATCACCACGTTCGATGACTTCGTCACCGCGCATCGTGATGAGTCGCGCGTTACGCAGGGCCAGGAGACCGGTCGGCAAATCCCGTGGCAACGATACATTCACCTCGTGAGCCTCAGGCCGGTAGTCCGGTTGCGCCTTGGCGCGCTCCAAATCGTAGATATAGAAGGTGTTACCGAATGAGAACGTGAAACTCCGGCCATCGGCGCTCCATTGCGCGTAATCCGCGCCTGAGGACCGCCAATTGACTCGGCGTAGACGAGGTGATCGGGTGTCAAACACCACATGCGATGCGCCACCCGGCCTCGCCGGCGGCACGTCCAAGAGGAACAGCTCCGCATTGCTGAAGAGGATCAGGGCCTGCTTGCCGGTGGGCGACAACAGAATGTCCCGGTTGGAGAACAAATCGCTGCCATCCTCGTGCATGCGTTTCATGCTGGATGTGTCTAAGCCGCTATATGCGCTCTCGTTCGACCAGAGGGATGGAAACTCGATCTTGAGCAGAACAGCGTCTTTAGCCGAAGAAGCCTTGCGGGGCGCCGACACACGCCGGGCGACCACAGCATCAGCCGTGTAGTGATAACGCCCTTGCAGTGCAGAGCTGCGTACGAGTTGCTCTCCCTGCGGCGTCGTGCGCACCTGGAAGCGAGCCGACGACTTATCACCGCCATCGAGCCGGTATTGGCCCTCATCGATCGTCACCGCCGATCCGCCATCGGTGGGAATCGCGACGATGCGCATCTCCACTTCGGGCAGCGAGCCGTATTTCGTGATCCGACGCTGCTTCACGCCAAGCTGGCTAATCTGTCCAGCGGTCGGGACCGCCTCCGCGAAGATACGCGCGCCATCGGCTGAGAACGTGAGTTTCCGATACCGCGCAGGTTGGGTCGTGAGGCGTTGCGGCACACACTTGGTGTGATCTGCACGGCATCCATCATCGAGGCGCACCCGGTAGACATGCCCCTCCTCGACCGTATCATTCGACCACGTGGAGTAGGCGAGATACGCACCATCAGGCGACCAGACCGGATCGCTCTCGACCTGTTTGGAATCCGTCACCCTACGCGCCGTACCGCTCGGCAGTTCCTTGACCCATACGCGATGAAATGCAGTGAATGCAAGCGTCTTCCCATCGGGCGAGAGGATCGGATACTCGATGCGACGAGCTTGCACGGAAGGACTCTGAGGAATCTCCTGCGGAAAGATTCGCAAGGGTCGCATCTTCAGCCGAACATGCGCAGTAAACGGAATCTCGACGGTCTCGCCCATCATGAAGCTCTCGAATGGGCCCTCGGGCGCTGGCAGATTGATTCGCCACAGCTTGCCTGAGTAGGAAGTGATGAATGCTCCATCAGGCGTGAATGCCGAGCGCGGCATATTGGGAATGTTGCAGTCGGGGCCGACATTCAGCAGGCGTCTCGCTCTTTTTTTAACCCGGTCGATTAGAACGAGATCCGGCGCGCTTACGTCGTCACGGCAGCCGATGTGCGTATCGTCGTCGAGACGACTGTGATGAACCGCGAAGCGTCCATCGCGGCTCTCGAAGAGCGGTATCGAGTTTCTTTGAGCTGACGATTCATGGCGCATGATCTCTTCTGGCGCCAAGTACAGATTCCGCTGCTCCGGGAGCACGCGCCGAGGCTGGCCGCCTGCAACTGGCAGCTGCCACAGCTCCATGAACCCACCTCGATCGCTACCGAACACGACATAGCGTCCATCGGCTGAGAACTGCGGCGCCTCGTGATACGCAGGACCTTCGGTCAACTGCCGTGCCTCTCCGCCTTGCAACGGCAGCGTAAATATATTGCCGAGCAGCTGGAAGGCGATGAGATTGCCATCGGGCGACACGTCCAGGTTCATCCACGTGCCTTCCGTGGTCTGGATGGTGACCTCCTTGAAATCTTCGTCCGCTAACAGCGGCGGCGACACCGCGGACACGCAGAAACAGACGAACAGGGCATAAGCGATTCGCGCGATCACGCTCGACTCCAGTCGGAATGCATTGGAAGCGCTCCGGCGCCTGAGCGCCGGAGCGAGCCTGCCGAGCGCTACCAGCGCGTTCTGACCTGCAACGTCACGAAGCGACCGAGAGGCGACGCATTGACGCCGTCGAAGTTGATCCCGAACATGCTCGCAATGAACGGCGGATCGCGATCGAACGCGTTGATCACCGACAGCGTGGCGCTCGGATGGCCGAGCCACTTCGACCAGCCTGGACCCGCGAGGTCGAACTGAATATTCAGATCGAAGGTCGTCCACGAACCCACTCTCGTCACCGTCGCACGCGTATCGCGATAAGAATCGGTGTGGACGATGTGAGTGGCCACGCTGAGCGCTCCTCGGGTGAAGGCGATGCTGCCGCGCAGCTTCAGATCCACCGGCTTGTACACGATGTTCAAGAGATCCAACTGCGGCGAGCCCTCAACCAGCTGCTCCTCGTTTTCGATCAAATGGGTGCCCGACGCGCTGATCGTCCACTGACCATTTGCGGCCGGCATGCGATAGCTCGCGGAGAAGTCCAGCCCACGCTGGCGCATGCTGGCAAAGTTGGTCATCCGACCATCTGCAATCAGTTTTATCTGATCGAGCGGCAGACCGAAATTGTTGGTGAAGGCCGGGTGTGACAGCCAGGCGTTGATCATGTCAGCGCTCGGATCGAACGTCACGTATGACGCGTACAAAGGATCAACCGCGGCAACCTCATAGCCTAGATGAGATGTCAGCAACGGCGATCCGATGCGGTTCTCGTAGTCGATATCGAAGTAGGTCAGCGACGCAGTCAGTCCAGGCCATTGCACCGGGTTGAGGTCCAGCCCCGCGGTCCACGTCGTCGCCTCCTCCGGCTGCAGATCCGCACCGCTGCCGAAGATGTAGATGGCGTTCAACCCCAGGTCGGCTCCAGCGTAATACGCCGACGGCCTGACCGCCGCCGGGTTGAGATCCGACAGTAGTGGCGCCTTGAATGAAGTACCGAGGGTGCCGCGAACATTGACGCCCGACAGCGGCGACCAGGCGATGCCCAGCTTGCCGTTGAACGTGTCGCCGAAATCGCTGTAATCCTCATAGCGGCCCGCGAGAGACACTTCGAGGCGCTCGAACCCTTGCCTCCGGTTGTTCTCGCCGAACAAGGGCACTACCAATTCCCCGAAGGCGGCATACACATCGCGTTCCAAGGATCCAGCGCCCACGCCTACATTCTTCTCGGTGAACTCTTCCGTGCGAACCGTCCCACCAAGAGCCAAGCGCATATCGCCCCCAGCTAGCGCCATGGCAGCGCCGTCGAGGATGACTTCACCGGAAACGACCGACGCGTCGTTCAAGCGCGAGGGTGTGGGAATACCGAGTTGAGTTAGCTTTTCAGCAGTCGTGCTTTGATCGCCCTGTACCGTCGCGCGCATCTGCCATGTGCCGGACAAGTCGGCGCGAATGCCGACGGACGCACCTAACTGCTCGACCTCCGCTTCGACGCGCTGGGGAACGGCCGGCGATCCGTACAACCTTGTACTGGTTCGCTCACCGTAGAACAGGCTACTCTCCAAATCGACATCCTCGGTCAGACTCTGAGACAGATCCGCATACACCCCGTGGCGGCGCTGTCCGGGGATGAGCTCCAACTCCGGCATCATGGGGCCCATCGGAGTGAACTCGCGATCCTCTGTATCCAAGGCGTTCCGGCGAGCGTACTCGTACGTAAGCAGCGCTCGACCGCCCTGCCACGAGTGCCCGAACGTCTGACCGGCCTTGAGCTCGGAGTGGTCCCCTTGAGTGACAGCTCCGTAACTCAGCAACGTCTCCGCTCCGTCCAGATCCTTGCGCAATATGAAGTTGATCACGCCGCCGATCGCGTCGGAACCATAGAGCGCCGACGCGCCGTCCGTCATCACATCGACCCGTTCGATGGCGCTGAGCGGAATGAGCGAGATATCGACGTAGTTGCCCACACCAGCGGGCGCGAGCCGGCGCCCGTTCAACAACACCAGCGTGGATGAACCGCCGAGACCGCGCAAATTCGGCCCGAATCCGCCACCCACCATGGACCCTTCGCCACCAGCGATAACGCCGAAGGTGTTTTCGCTGAAGCTGTTGAGATTCTGCGTCAGGCTCTGGATGAACTGTTGCGTGGTGGTGTAGCCGCGCTCCTCGATCTCCTCGCGACTGAAACGCGTGATCGGCGACGATGCGTTCTCTACGCCACGGATGTGCGAGCCAGTAACGACGATCTCCTCGAGCGAGACTCGCGCGCTCGGTGGCGGGCTCGCTCCAGGTACTTGTCGGCCGGAATCATCGCCACCCGTGTGGACACTCCAGCGGACACCCACGTATTTCTCTCCGACATTGGAACAAATCCGCTGACTGACTCCACATCGCGACCACTACGCTGCTCTTCAGATTGGAGAGCAGCCGTGACCTACCCGCGCAAGACACTCATCTGCCTGCAAGACACGCCC
>JAEZLB010000234.1 GCA_023435945.1 Pseudomonadota bacterium
CCCCCGCCTGAAAGGCGAGAGATCAGTAACACAAAAACGTGGCGGTGGGAAATGGTGGCGGCCAGCAGGCGCTGGCCGCAGGAAGTGCGATTCAGGCTGCGCGGTTGATAATGCCGCCGCCCAGGCAGATGTCGCCATCATAGAGTACGGCGGACTGACCGGGGGTAATCGCCCATTGTGCCTTGGGAAAGCGCAGGGAAAATGCCGCTTCGTCTACGGAAGCGTAGCTGCAAGGCACATCGGCCTGGCGATAACGCGTCTTGGCCGAATAGTCTCCCGGTACTGGCGGCGTGCCGGCGATCCAGCTGATTTGTCCGGCCTCAAGTTCGGCCGATAGCAGCCACGGATGGTCGTGCCCTTGCGCTACATACAAGGTGTTGGTGGCAACATCCTTGGCGGCCACATACCATGCATCGCTTTTGCCATCGGCAGTTTGATGCGATTTCAGTCCTCCCAGTCCTATGCCTTTGCGCTGGCCCAGCGTGTAAAAGCTCAAGCCCACATGCTGGCCAACGATCAGGCCTTCCGGCGTTTTCATGGGGCCGGGCTGGTAGGATAGGTAACGGTTCAGGAAGTCGCGGAACGGACGTTCGCCGATGAAGCAAATGCCGGTCGAATCCTTTTTCTTCGCATTGGGCAGGTTCAGCTTTTCGGCAATCTGGCGTACTTCCGTCTTGCGAATCTCGCCCAAGGGAAACAAGGTCCTCGATAGTTGCGCCTGGTTCAGGCGATGCAGGAAATAACTCTGGTCCTTGGTTTCATCGGCGGCCTTGAGCAACTCGAAACGCGAACCGCCATTCTCCTTTACTTCGCGCACGCGTGCGTAGTGGCCGGTAGCAATGAAATCCGCGCCCAGCGACATGGCGTGGTCGAGGAAGGCCTTGAACTTGATTTCGGCATTGCACAGTACGTCCGGATTGGGAGTGCGCCCCGCCTGGTATTCGCGCAGAAATTCGGCAAATACACGGTCTTTGTATTCGGCGGCAAAGTTGACGGCCTCGATATCCACGCCGACCACGTCGGCGACGCTGGCTGCATCCAGCCAGTCCTGTCGCGTGGAGCAGTATTCGGAATCGTCGTCATCTTCCCAGTTTTTCATGAACAGGCCGATAACTTCATAACCCTGATCCTTCAACAACCAGGCCGCTACCGATGAGTCGACGCCGCCGGACATGCCGATGACGACGCGCTGCTTAGACATGCAAGGCCCCCGCAACATTGGGATGGGTGTACAGGACGGATAGCGGCATGCGCTGCCCCTTCAAATAGTCATCCACACAACGCATAACGAGGGGGCTGCGGTGCAATTCGCGGCAGGCAGCCAGTTCATCGTAAGTCAGCCACAGCGTGCGCAGTATGCCCTCGTCCAGCGGACGGTCATGGACTGCGCCGGACTCGCCGCAAAAGGCAAAGCGCAGATAAGTCACGTCTGTATTGGTGCGCGCAGACTGATAACGAGTCATGTAAACGCCAACCAGGCCGGTTGGCGTAAAGTCATACGCCGTTTCTTCCAGCGCTTCCCGCACGACCGCGTGTTCCAGGGATTCGAAAGGGTCGAGGTGGCCGGCCGGTTGGTTAATGCGAATGCCGTCGCTCGTTTCCTCTTCTATCAGTAAAAAGCGCCCATCGCGCTCGATAATGGCGGCAACAGTGACCGAAGGTTTCCAGATTTCAGACATATGAACTCTCAAAGTAACCCGGCATTTTACCGTGCTGCCTGGCAGTATGCTGAAGGTGATTTATCTGCCAGGCATTTTGTACTAGAATGCAATGTTTTCTGCGGGCACATTAATAACAGGCTATTGAAATTGGAAATTTCATAGCTTATCGGGAAAAATCTGAAAGATTTTTTCGAAAAATCCTGCCTTTAATATTTGCTTTGCAGGCATTTAGCCGTATTCTTCTCGTTTTGCTTCTTGGTAAGCCCTCGGAAGTCAAGTGAACGGGGATAGCCTTGCTTGGCAGCAAGGCTTGGCGGAGGTTGGTCCGCGCAGTCTTTTCAGATGGCTGAGGGCGTTCCCTTTGACTTTACCGATGCAGGAATGGTCGGCATGCCGTTTCAAGCTAGTGAAGGCGCCGCCCTAAGATATATGGAGTTTATTTGTCCCTGTCTAGCGCTAGGACAAAAAGTTTTTAGTAAACGGAACAAAAATGCAGCGCATTATGCTCAGGTCAAAGATTCATCGCGTAACTGTCACGCAGGCTGACCTGGATTACGAAGGTTCATGCGGCATCGACGAGGATTTGCTGGATGCTGCCGACATCAAGCCTTACGAAAAAATCGAACTCTACAACGTCAATAACGGCGAACGCTTCTCAACCTATGCGATCAAGGGCCAGCGCGGCAGCGGAGAAATCTCGTTGAACGGCGCAGCTGCGCGCAAGGCTCACCTGGGCGATTTGCTGATCATCTGCACCTATGCGCCGATGACGGATGAAGAGATCGAAACTTATGTGCCGAAAGTGGTTTTTGTCGATAACAAGAACCAGATCAAAAGCCTGAAAAAACAATAGTTCCTCGCTTGTGCCAAGAAAACCCGGCCGCGCCTTTTGAGCTGCCTCCGCCGGGTTTTTCACATGTGAGTGGACAACGACCAGTTTAGATTCAACAACTTAAGAGAGACCATATGTCATTAATGATCGGCGTGCCGCGGGAGATATACCCCGGCGAAAAGCGGGTGGCCACTGTCCCGGAAGTGGTGGAAAAACTGATTAAGCTCGGTTTTTCCGTTGCTGTTGAAGCTGGCGCAGGTGCAGAAGCAAATTCCAGCGATGATGCTTACCGTGCGGCGGGTGCCCAGATTATCGAAGGTGCCGCCAACCTGTGGGCAGCTTCCGATATCGTATTCAAGGTGCGTCCGCCCAGCCAGGAAGAAGTGGCGATGATGCGCGAAGGCACTACGCTGATCGGCTTCATCTGGCCAGCACAAAATCCAGAACTGATGCAGCAGCTCGCTGCCAAGAAAGTGACTGTTCTGGCAATGGACTCGCTGCCGCGTACCTTGTCGCGTGCACAGAAGATGGACGCGCTGACCTCTACCGCAGGTGTGAGCGGCTATCGCGCTGTCATTGAGGCTGCCAATGCATTTGGCCGTTTCTTCAATGGCCAGATCACGGCTGCAGGCAAAGTGCCTCCCGCCAAAGTGTTCGTTGCAGGTGCTGGTGTCGCCGGTCTGGCTGCCATCGGTACGGCTGCTAATCTGGGCGCAATCGTTCGCGCCAACGACACCCGCGCTGAAGTGGCTGACCAGGTTGTTTCACTGGGTGGCGAATTCGTTAAAGTCGATTACGAGGAAGACGGTTCCGGTGGCGGCGGTTACGCCAAAGTGATGTCGGAAGGCTTCCAGGCTGCTCAGCGTGAAATGTACGCGAAGCAGGCGAAAGAAGTAGACATCATCATCACCACCGCGCTGATTCCAGGCAAACCTGCTCCTAAGCTGATCACGGCTGAAATGGTTCAATCCATGAAGCCGGGCAGCGTGATCGTGGATATGGCCGCTGAACAAGGTGGTAACTGCGAACTGACCGAACCCGGTAAAGTGGTTGTGAAGCACGGCGTGACCATTGTTGGCTACACCGATCTGCCCAGCCGTCTGCCGAAGCAGGCCAGTACGCTGTATGCAACCAACCTGCTGCGCCTGACTGAAGAGCTGTGCAAAGCTGCTGATGGTTCCAAGACCACGGACGGCACGATCAACGTCAATATGGAAGATGAAGCCATCCGTGGCCTGACGGTCATCAAAGAGGGCAACATCACCTGGCCGCCTCCGCCGCCGAAACAGGTGGCAGCTCCGGCAGCGCCTGCAAAGGCGGCACCTGTCGCCAAGTCCAATGGTGGCCATGGCGCTCCCAGCGGTCCTGCTTCCGCAACCAAGGTGGCCGTGATGATTGGTATTGCTGCCGTATTGTTCTGGCTGATCGGTGCTTATGCGCCGGCAGCATTCCTCGGCCACTTCACCGTATTCGTGCTGGCTTGTTTCATCGGCTACATGGTGGTCTGGAACGTTACCGCATCGCTGCACACGCCGCTGATGAGCGTAACGAACGCCATTTCGAGCATTATCGCAATTGGTGCCCTGATCCAGGTATCTCCATCGTTGGGGGGCGATCTTGATCGTCCTGATACGTTGATTAGTATCCTGGCCTTCATCAGTATTGTAGCTACGGCTATCAATATGTTTGGTGGTTTCGCCGTGACTCGCCGCATGCTGGCGATGTTCCGTAAATAAAAATATCAGGGAGCGATAATAATGTCTGAAAGCGTAACAACAATCGCTTACCTCGGGGCGGCGATTCTCTTCGTACTGAGCCTCGGTGGTCTTTCCAATGCGGAAACCTCGCGTCGCGGTAACTTCTACGGCATGCTCGGTATGGGCATCGCGGTGGTGGCAACTATCCTCGGTCCTAAAGTTACCGCTGCTGGCTTGCCCTGGATCATTGCTGCAATGGTGATTGGTGGTGGTATCGGTCTGTATGCCGCACGCACCGTGCAAATGACCCAGATGCCTGAACTGGTTGCGTTGATGCATAGCCTGGTTGGTCTGGCTGCAACGCTGGTGGGTTATACCAGCTACATCGATCCGGTCGCATCGGCTCACTACGTTGGTGCTGAAAAAACCATCCACGACATCGAAATCTACATCGGTGTATTCATCGGTGCGGTGACCTTGTCGGGTTCTATCATTGCATTCGGTAAGCTGTCCGGCAAAATCGGCGGCAAGCCGCTGATGTTGCCTGCACGTCACTTGCTGAACCTGGTTGGTTTGCTGATCGTGATCTGGCTGGGTATCGAATTCATGGGCGCTGAGTCCATCGATGCCGGCATGACGCCTCTGATCATCATGACCATCATTGCCTTGATGTTCGGTATTCACATGGTGATGGCTATCGGTGGTGCAGACATGCCAGTGGTTGTGTCGATGTTGAACAGCTACTCCGGCTGGGCAGCAGCCGCAACCGGCTTCATGCTGGCCAATGACCTGCTGATCGTGACCGGTGCGCTGGTCGGTTCTTCCGGTGCGATTCTGTCTTACATCATGTGTAAGGCGATGAACCGCTCGTTCATCAGCGTCATTGCG
>JAEZLB010000242.1 GCA_023435945.1 Pseudomonadota bacterium
CCCTCGCGCGGGTCCTGGTGTTCATACAGCGCGGTGCCGTCGAAACGTGCCATTCCGTGTGCATCGGTGGGGAAGTGTGCAGGCACCCAGTCCACGATCACGCCGATATTCGCGGCATGGCAGCGATCGACGAAAGCGGCAAAGGTAGCGGGTTCGCCCATGCGGGCTGTCGGGGCAAACAGGCCCAGCGGCTGATAACCCCAGGAACCGCCGAAAGGGTGTTCCATGACCGGCAGTAGCTCTATGTGCGTGAAGCCCATGTCCTGCACATACGGAATGAGTTGATCCGCCAGCGATTGCCAGTTCGTACCTGCTGCATCGAGCTGGCGCCACGAGACGGCATGGACTTCGTAGATCGACATCGGCGCATGCCGGTGATCGTGGATACTGCGTCGGCGCATCCATTGCTGGTCGGTCCAGGTAAAGGGTTCGGAGTCGGCGACCACCGATACCGTAGAGGGCGGCGCTTCAGCACGGCGGGCCATGGGATCAGTCTTGCGCGGCAGCGCTTCGCCATAGGGGCCGAGCACATCGTACTGATAACGTGTTCCCGGTTCCAGCCGGGGTATGAATAATTCCCATACGCCCGCTTCGTGGCGCAGGCGCATGGGATGGCGACGTTCATCCCACCTGTTGAAGTCGCCGACCACGGAGACGCGCCGGGCATTTGGCGCCCAGACCGCGAAGCGCACACCGGGAGTACCATCGATCACCAGGGCTTGCGCGCCAAGGCAATGGCTCATATGGAAGTGTCTGCCTTCCGCCAGTAAATGCAGGTCAAGGTCGGAAAGCAGGGTAGGGTAAGCGTAGGGGTCTTCCGTATATTGATAAGTGCCGGGATTGCCCTGGGCATCCGGCCACAGGATGCACAGCAGGTAAGGCTTACGAGCAGGAAACGTGTTAACGATGCCTGCGAACAGGCCAGCTTCATTGATGCGGGCCAGCGATACCAGCAGGGGTTGCGATTCGTCCCTGCAGCCAGGTTCGCGCGCCAGGACGTCGACAGCTAGTGCGCCGGGTTGGAAACTACGGATAACCGCGCCTTGCGCGCTGCCATGACGTCCCAGTAATGAAAACGGGTCACCCAGGCGGGCTTGCGTTAACGCGTGTACGGCGCTTTCATCCGCCAGCAGTGATTCAATGTTCGAAACGTGAAGCATCGCATGGGCGGCCGCAGCCGCCTGCTCCCCCATCGTGCTGTGATCAGCCTTCATCTCATTCTCCCTAGATCCTTTTTTTGAGCACGCAGAACCAGGCAGCCGGCGAGCAGCCTGGTTCTGTTGCCCGCTTGCCTTCTTAGAGGGTCATGCAGATGGCAACGGATGCGGGACGGGTAACAGGCTTGCGTTCAGGTGCCGTATAAGGTGCGATACGTTCCGGCTGGAAGGGCGCGGGTGCGAAAGCAGGTTTGGCAAACGCCGGGGCCACTTCCTGATAGAGACGGATATAGGCCTTGGCCGGCCCTTCCCACGAGAAGTTGGCCGACATGGCGTTGCGTTGCAGCGTCTGCCATTCCGCGCTCTGTGCATACAGCTCGCAGGCACGCGATACGGCGGCAATCATGGCTTCCGCTGTCTGTCCGTCGAACAGCACGCCCGTGGCATTGGTCGGTGGCGGACCTGACAGGCCGGCATCGGCAATCGTGTCGGACAGGCCGCCGACGCGCGAAGCAATGGGAATGGTGCCGTAGCGCAGCGAATACAACGGGGTCAGTCCATAGGGTTCGAAGCGGCTGCCATGCAGCAGCATGTCGGCACCTGCGTGCAGGGCGTGCGCCAGGCGTTCGTCGTAGCCAATGTGTACGCCGACGCGTCCTTCAAACTGCTGCGCGAGTTTCAGAAAACCTTCTTCATATTGCGGTTCTCCGCAGCCCAGCACGATGACCTGCAGGCGGGAGTGGCGTTTCAGGATGGCAGGCAGGGCGGCCAATGCGACGTCGGCCATTTTCTGATGCGTGATGCGGCTGCCCAGCGCCAGTATCGGTGCAATGGGGTCGGACGGCATCTTGAACAGCTTCAGCAGATCACGCTTGCAGGCACTCTTGCCTCTCATATTCTGCAGGGAGAAAGGACGGGCAATCAGCGGATCCTGTTCCGGATTCCACAGGTCTTCATCGATGCCATTAGGAATGGCCGACAGCACATCCTTGCGCGCATTCAGCAAACCCTCCATGCCATGGCCGAATTCCGGCGTGAGGATTTCGCGCGCATAAGTCTTGCTCACGGTAGTCACGCGATCCGCAAAGCGCAAGCCGGCTTTCAGGTAACTCATCTGGCCCCAGAACTCCATCGCATCAGGCGTCAGCAATGCATCGGGGATGCCGATTGCCGGTGCCAGGCCCATTGCGTAGTTGCCCTGGAAAGCGAGGTTGTGAATGGTCTGTATGGTGCCGACATCCTTGATCTTCTTGTGGTGCAGCAGGGCGGGTATCAGGCCGGCGTGCCAGTCGTTGGCATGCAAGACATGCGGTACGGGCAATGGGGTCCTGCCTTCGCACACCGCAGTTGCGGCGAAAGCGAGTGCAGCAAAATTCACCGGATTGTCGCTATGTTCATTACCTGCTTCATCCACATAAGGATTGGCGGATTTCTTGCTGAAGGAGAGCGTATCCAGCAGTAAAACGGAAACCCCCGTGTCCGGCATCTTCCCTAAGAGCAACTTCCCCGGGCCTCCCGGTAAGTCTTCGAGACAAGCTATCTCTTGAACATTATGAGCTTGAGCGATTGCATCCGGGTAACCGGGCAACATCACTGTTACATCGATACCGATTTGATGCAGGGTGTGGGCTAGGGCTCCAATAGCGTCGGCGAGTCCGCCGGTTTTGATAAGAGGAACTGCTTCAGATGTTACAAGAAGAACACGCGCTTGCAAGATATTCGCTCCGATATCACAGTGAAAGGGTAGAAGTTGGATTCGAGTGAGGCCAACCGGTCTTATAGGAATAGTCAGCTTGCAGAATGCTTTGGTGCAAGGGGCAAAAATTCCTCGCTACGATACGGCAGGGCCTACTCAGCGAAGTTGACAATTGTCAAATGCCTCACAAAGCATTGGACGGTTCATATGGAAAATAGTTCGACTGACAAGAGGTTTGCCTAACATTGTAAAAATTAGGCAAGAGTATTGGGAGACAAGCATTAAAAAGATAAGGGCTAGGAAGAGAGCAAGCCTTATCCAGCAAGATAAAAGCGACTGGCCTGAGAGCGGCCGCCTTGCAAAAAAGGGAAGCGATAAATTATCTGAGAAGGGCTGTGCGGCTCGCTAGCAAAGTGCCTTGGCTTTTATTTATAAGAAGGATGAAGAAACATTGTCCTGAAGACAGAGGGTTGCTTTCAAAGCAAACGAGAAGAGGAAATTCTTTCGCTTCTGCGCGGCTCAGGAAAAAGTGTTCTCCCCGCGTTGGACGGGATGTGTGGCACGTCCTTTTCAGCCCGGATGCAGGATCTGGCAGAGCATTGCTTGCGAGTGTAGAGGGAGACAGGCCAGAGCAGCACTGGTCGTGAATCTGCGGGATAAAAGAAAAGGCATGCCGCAACTGCATGCCTTGGAGATGCCCTCATGTAATCAAACAAGCCTTGCCGAAGTCTTCGTTAGCCGAAACGTCCCTCGCGGTAATCCATTACCGCCTGTCGCAATTGATCTTCCGTATTCATTACGAAGGGGCCGTATTGCATGATGGGTTCATTCAAGGGTTGCCCAGCGATCAGCAATATGCGTGCTTCGCCATCGCTCTCAATAACGACGCCGTCGCTGTCCGGCGCATTGTCCAGGATGGCCATGCGCTGTTGCGGCACCTTGGTGTCGTTAACGTTTACCGTGCCGCGATAAACGCAGACAAAGGCATTGTGAGAAGGTGGCAGGGCATGTTTGAAGCTACCCATGACGGGAAAATGAATGTCGAGGATCAGAGGTTGTGTGACCTCGCGCTGCATGGCTCCTTCCACGCCGTGGGTGCTGCCCGCAATAATGCGTACGGTCGCGCCTTCCGGATGGAGAAATTCCGGTATGTCGTCGCTCTGGAAATCTTTATACCAGGGGTCGCGCATCTTGTCTTTGGCAGGCAGGTTCAGCCATAACTGAAAACCTTCCATCACGCCCTCTTCCTGTTCCGGCAATTCGGAATGGATGAGGCCGCGTCCGGCCGTCATCCATTGCACGCCACCATTCTGCAGCAGTCCTTCATTGCCGGCACTGTCTCGATGACGCAAGCGTCCTGCGATCATGTAGGTGACGGTTTCAAAACCGCGATGAGGATGATTGGGGAAACCGGCGATGTAATCATCCGGATTGTCGGAACCAAAAGCATCCAGCATCAGGAAAGGGTCCAGCCGTTCCTGCAGGTTGTTGGTCAGCAGGCGCGTGAGTTTGACGCCTGCGCCATCCGAGGTCGGAATGCCCTCGATGACACTCTCCACCTCGCGCGGGCGGTTCACGGTTTCCATTTTGGTTGGCATCTTTTTCATGACTATCCTCTTTAATCCTTGCAAGGAACAATCGCACACGAAAACTTAAATGACCTTGCCAGGATTCATCAGGTTCAGCGGATCCAGCGCCTGTTTGATGGTGCGCATCAGGTTCAGTTCGACTTCGGACTTGTAGCGCCGGATTTCCTCGCGCTTTAACGCCCCCAATCCATGTTCTGCCGAGATCGATCCGCCGAAGCGGTGCACGCTGTCATGTACGATACGGTTGATATCCGCCTGGCGTGCGAGAAAAATCTCGTCGGCCGTTCCTTCCGGCGGTGAGACGTTGTAGTGCAGGTTGCCGTCGCCCACGTGGCCGAATGTCACCATGCGGCAGCCGGGAAAAGCCTGCTGCAGCAGCGCGTCCGTCTCATGTATGAAATCGCCGAGGTGCGATATCGGCACCGAGATATCGTGTTTGATATTTTTACCTTCGGCTGCCTGCGCCGGCGATATGCGTTCGCGCAGATGCCAGAGCGATCTGGATTGCGCTATCGAGGATGCCACCACGGCATCCTGTATCGTGCCGTTTTCCAGCGCGCTTCCGATCACGCTTTCCAGCCGGCCCATTGCATGCAGTTCCGATTCGCTGTCCGACAATTCCAGCAGCACGTATTGCGCATGCTTTTGCGCGAAAGGAAGCTGTAGTTGAGGAAAGTGCCGGGTAACCAGTTCCATGCACAGTGCTGACATCAGTTCGAATCCGGTCAGCGTGGCGCCACAATATTGCTGTGTAAGCGTCAGTAACTGTAAGGCATCGTCCGGCGTACGCAATGCAGCCATTGCCGTCAGCTGGGCCTTGGGTTGAGGGAAGAGTTTGAGCACGGCTGCGGTAATGATGCCCAGCGTGCCTTCAGCGCCGATGTAAAGATCGCGCAGGTCGTAGCCGGTATTGTCCTTGCGCAGCCCGCGCAAGCCATTCCAGATGTCTCCTTGCGCCGTCACCACTTCCAGTCCCAGGCATAACTCGCGTGTTGTGCCGTAGCGCAGCACGGCCGTACCGCCGGCATTGCTAGACAGGTTGCCGCCTATCGTGCAGCTGCCTTCGGACGCCAGCGAGAGGGGGAACAGGCGATCGGCCCGGGCCGCTGCTTCCTGGATATGGGCGAGGATGCAGCCGGCCTCGACAGTCATGGTGTTGTTGACGGGATCGGTCTGGCGAATTTTGTTCAGGCGGGTCAGTGACAGTACGATGGCTGCGCCGCTCTGATCAGGTACGCTACCCAATACCAGGCCCGTATTGCCGCCCTGGGGTACCAGCGGTACCTGGTATTCATTGCATAGCTGCACGATGTCAGCGACTTCTTCGGTCGATGCCGGGCGCACGACGGCCAGCGCATTGCCTGTGAAGCGGCGACGTTGATCCGTCAGATAGCTTCCAAGGTCGCTTTCATCGGTCAGCACCTGGCTGGTCCCGACTACGGCGCGGCATCGATCGAGAAAGTCGTTCATTCCGCTACCTTTGCAGTTTGCTCCTTGCGTCGTCTTTTGGCTTCTTTCTTGAGCGGGCGCAGGAAAGCCAGCGCGCTCGCAAAAAATATCGAGCTCAGCAGGATTTCAACGCCGCCCAGCACGGCGGACAAACCCGAATCCGTCATTGCGCGCACTACGCCTTCGGCGAAGTACAGCAGGATCAGCATGGACGACCACTGCAGTGTGTAGTTATTCGCGCGCAGCACGCCAGCCAGGGGGAAGAGCAGCGGCACGACTTTCAGCACCAGCAAGGTGCCTCCCGGAGCCAGTGGTGCCAGCATCCATTCCCAGGCTATGCACAAAACGATCAGCGCTATCAGGCTGGTAGCGGCAAGGATATGGCAGGTTTTCTGGGACGAGCTCAACATGGCTGCCCCCTTAGACGGCACGCTGTGTCAGCCAGTCGCTTGCCCAGTGCTATAGCCAGGTTGCGAGTGTCCTGCGAGATGGGCTGCCCGCCATTCATGCCAGCCCAGTGGCTGGCGCCGTAGGGCGTGCCGCCTGTGGACGTTGTCATCAGTTCGGGGTGGGTGTAGGGCAGGCCAACCAGCAGCATGCCGTGATGCATCAGCGGCAGCATCATGGAAAGCAGGGTGCTTTCCTGTCCGCCGTGCATGCTGCCGGTGGAGGTGAATACGCAGGCAGGTTTGCCGGCCAGTGCGCCGGACAGCCACTGCGCCGAGGTGCCATCCCAAAAGTATTTCATTGCGGAAGCCATGTTGCCGAAGCGGGTAGGGGAGCCCAGCGCGAGTCCGGCGTATTCTTCCAGGTCGCGCAATTCCACGTAGGGAGCGCCTTCGGCCGGTACTTCAGGTTCGATCGCTTCGGTGACAAGCGAAACGGCGGGTACGGTACGCAGCCGCGCTTCGCAGCCGGGAACGCTATCTATGCCCTGGGCGATCAGCTCCGCCATCTTGCGCGTGGCACCATGGCGGGAATAATACAAAACAAGTAGGGAAAGGTTTGCAGTAGTCATGCTGCTATTATAGGGTGCTTTATCATTAAGCCCGGTGCACGAAATTGCTGAGTTGTTTGGCACGCCGATAAGATAATGAACACACACCATACTTCTCTTGTATCCGGACTGAGCATGAGACAGCTTCGTCAGCTATTCCGGTTTGCGGCCCAGCGCCTGAATGAAGAGCGCCTGCCCCAAGTGGCGGGTAGCCTGACGTTTACCACGGTACTGGCCCTGGTGCCCTTGCTGACCATAGCACTGGCTATTTTTACGACGTTTCCTCTGTTTTCCGATTTCCGTACCTCGCTGGAAATTTATGTGCTGCAAAGCCTGATACCAGGCCCCATCGCAACCACCATTCTGGATAACCTGAATTCCTTTTCCAGCAAAGCTACGCGTCTGTCTACCGTGGGCGCAGTGTTTCTGCTGATAACGGCCGTTGCGATGCTGGCGATGATAGAACGTACCTTCAACCAGATCTGGCGCGTGAAGGAAGGGCGGTCTCCCAGCCAGAGGCTGCTGATCTACTGGTCGATGATTACCCTGTGGCCGCTGCTGGTGGGCGGATCGATTTCCTTGACGTCCAGCTTCCTTGGTGAACCGGCAGCGATTTTTCAGCGTTTCGCTTTTTTGGGGACGGTGCTGTACACGCTAAGCTCCCTGGTGCTGACCACGCTTGCGTTTGCACTGCTGTATGTGACGGTGCCCAACCGCGCCGTTGCGTGGCGCGATGCTATCTGGGGCGGGATGCTGGCGGCCTCGGCGTTTGAGTTCGTCAAGTTGATGTTCGTGGAGTTCGTGACGCAGTTCCCGACTTACACTGTCGTGTATGGCGC
>JAEZLB010000244.1 GCA_023435945.1 Pseudomonadota bacterium
ATCTGGTTACCCAGGGTAGGCGTGCGCCCACGTCCACGGAAGCAGATGCCGAAGAGGCAGAAACCTTCGATGATGGCGAGCACCTGCGCGACATCAACACACCTGAATCCATGCTGGCGACCAAGCAGATTGCGGAAACGGTGAATGTGGCGATGGATGCGCTGCCGGAGGAGTTGCGGGTGGCGATTACGCTAAGGGAGATCGAGGGCCTGAGTTACGATGAGATCGCGGAGGCGATGGGCTGCCCGATCGGGACGGTCCGCAGCCGTATCTTCAGAGCGCGTGAGGCCATTGCTGAGAAACTTAGACCTTTGCTGGGTACAGCAATAGACAAGCGCTGGTAAATCAGGCGATCGATTTTTCGGGTGAAGTGGTTTGTCGGTGGTGAGGCAAATATGATTACAAAAAATATCAAGCGCGAGCAGCTTTCCGCTCTGGCAGATGGCGAATTGGATGCGGCTGCATCTGAAGCACTTTTAAAAAGTCTGGGCGATGATGCCGACCTCCAGGACTGGGAGCTTTATCATCGTATCGGCGACACCCTGCGCTCGGAAGAACTGGCTTCGCCATTAAGTGCCGGTTTCGCAGCGCGCATGGCGGCCCGTCTCGACGCCGAGGCGCCGCATCAGGCGATGCCTATGCCATCGCCAAGTGCAGGCGAGGTGCCCGTAGAGGCCGGTGGTGTGATGACCCTGCTGCGCCGTTATTTGGTGCCGGGCATGGCAGGGACGGCCGCCGTGGTCATGGCCATGCTGATGGGGGTGCAATGGGGCGCGGACACTTCGGTTTCCACCGATGCGCCGATTGCTGTACAAGCGCCTGGAAGTGCTGCTATGGAAGTGGTTCCCGTGGCTGCACCGGACAGCGCGGCGGTCAAGGCTTCTGTTTCCGATTCGCAAACTTTAGTGGCTGAGGATGATATAGTACGGGATCCCCATATTGATCAATACCTCATGGCGCATCAACGTTTTTCACCGGCCGCGTACAGCAGTTCGCAGTTTGCACGTTCGGCGACGTTTGCCACGGAGGCTGAAAAATAAATAGTCCATGCTGAGACCAACGGATTTTTTCCGATATGTCATTGCTTTAGCTAGCCTGCTTGCTTTTGCAGCACATGCACAAGGTCATGTGGCCGACTTGCAGGAACGCGAAGCGCAGCGATGGTTACGCAAGATTCCGCTGGCTGCACAAACCCTCGATTATTCCGGCACTTTTCTCCATCAACGGAGCGATCGTGTTTATACATCCCGTATCACGCATGTCGTGCAAGGGCAGGATGAATTAGAAAAACTGGAAGTGCTTGACGGTCGTCCTCGCGAATATGTACGCATGAATGACGAGGTGGTCTACTACGCCCCAGATAAAAAAGCCATGCTGGTAGAGCCACGTGCCACGCGTGTAGGTTTTCCCGCCTTGATGTTTACTGATCCGGCGCAGTTGTCTTCTTTTTATCGAATCTATTTCGACAAGGCAGGACAAGTGGCCGGCTATCCATGCCAGGTGCTTGTATTGGTGCCGCGCGACAATCTGCGTTATGGGTATCGTCTCTGGATAGAAAAATCCAGCGGCCTGCTCCTGAAAATGCAGACGCTTGCCGATGATCAAGTGATTGAGCAGATTGGTTTTACGCAACTCGTTCTAGGTAACATCCCTCTCCAGTCGGCACGCCCCACTCATAACGAGGTCCAGGACTGGCGGTATGAACGTCGTGCGCTCCAGCATATAGAGATGCCTGGCCTCAAAGTGGGTTTCCTGCCATCTGGCTTCACACAAATTGCTTCTGTCAGGAGTTCAATACCTTTCGCAGCGTCCGATGTAACAGATAAAGGAGCGCAAGCAGTCAAAGCGAGAGAGGTGGTCCAAATCGTTTTTTCGGATGGGCTGGCAGCCATTTCCATATTTCTCCAACCCGGTTCGCCAACCCTTGGCCATGTTTCAGCGCAGCAAGGGAGCATTCATATAATTGGCAAGCGATTTGATGACTTTTCGCTTATCATAGTTGGTGAAATCCCGGCGCTTGCGATCAAACAAGTCGCCGATTCAATCGAATTTCAAAGCATTAAATGAGAGCCAATCATGAGAGCTAGCATTTGCTTAAAAAAGGGTTTGTCCATCGTATTGATCGGTGCGGCTAGCTTGGGTTTTAGTCTGAGTGGACAAGTGTTTGCTCAGTCACCTGCGGCTGCTCCGGCGCAGGCCCAAACCACACCCTCCGTGGTGCTTCCTGATTTTGCCGACTTGGTTGATCGTGTCGGTCCTGCTGTGGTCAATATAAGAACGACACAAAGAGTCATGCCAGGGCAGAGTGAGACGCAGGCCGATGAAGAAATGCAGGAGTTTTTCAGGCGCTTCTTTGGTACGCCATTGCCCCAGGCGCCGCAACCTGAGCGCGGCGAGCGTTCGACTCCCGGTGCCGAGCAGGAAGTGCCGCGCGGAGTCGGTTCAGGATTCATCATTTCCGGTGATGGTTTCATTCTGACGAATGCGCACGTGATCGAAGGTGCGGATGAAGTGTATGTGCGCCTGACGGATAAGCGCGAATTCAAGGCTAAGATTATCGGTGCGGATCGTCGAACCGACGTCGCGCTAGTAAAAATCGAAGGCACCAATCTTCCCAAGCTGACCATAGGCGATTCCAGCAAGATTCGCGTGGGTGAGTGGGTGATTGCAATCGGTTCGCCGTTTGGATTGGAAAATACCGTGACCGCCGGCATCGTGTCGGCCAATGCTCGAGATACCGGGGATTACCTGCCGCTGATCCAGACCGATGTCGCGGTTAATCCTGGTAATTCCGGCGGCCCGCTGATTAATATGCGCGGCGAGGTGATCGGCATCAATTCCCAGATTTACAGCCGTTCCGGCGGTTATATGGGCATTTCTTTTGCCGTGCCGATTGATGAGGCCATGCGTATTGCCGAGCAACTAAAAACAACCGGCAAGGTAACGCGCGGCCGCATCGGTGTGCAGATCGGTGAGGTGACCAAGGAAGTGGCCGAGTCGCTGGGTTTGCAAAAAGCATATGGTGCGCTGGTGCAGCGTGTCGAGCCGGGTTCACCCGCCGATAAGGCTGGCATGGAAGCCGGGGATATTATTTTGCGCTTTAACGGCACCACTATCGAAAAATCCAGCGACCTGCCGCGCCTGGTAGGGCGTGCGGCACCAGGTTCCCGTGCCACTGTGACGGTATGGCGGCGGGGCGCTGCCCGCGATCTCACGGGCACCATAGCGGAAATGGAGCCTGAGCAGTCGCCGGCAACGGAAGAGCGCAAGCAGCCGGCGCAGACCAATGCGCTGGGACTGGCAGTGTCCGACCTGACTGAAGCGCAGAAGAAGAGCGCGGGCCTGAACTCGGGCGTGGTGGTGGATGCTGCTGATGGGGTGGCGGCGCGCGCCGGTTTGCGTGCGGGCGATATCATCCTGCGTCTGAACAACACGGATATCACCAATGCTCAGCAATTTAATGGCTTGGTTTCCCGGCTGGAGAAGGGTCGTATGGCGGTATTGCTGGTGCGTCGTGGCGATACTTCGCAATTCGTGCCGTTGAGGCCCCCTCAATAGGGGCGCAGACGTGTCTGCAAGGCTGCCAGATAGACTTGGCAGCCTTTTTTGTGGCCGTCGTTGCTGGCGGCTTCTTTAATTCAAGTCGATAATTCAAGTCGATACTCGAATCGATCATTTAACTCGACACACCGTGATTCATTTTTTGCTTTATTCCCGCTCCTATTGCCATCTGTGTGACGATATGCTGCATGCGCTGAAAGCATGGAAGGACCGTTATACGTTTTCCGTAGAAGTCATTGATGTCGATGCGGATGAGGCATTGGTAGCGCGTTATGATGAACTGGTGCCAGTGTTGCTTGGCGTGAAAAATAATGGTGAGCCGGTAGAAATTTGCCACTATTTTCTTGATTCCGAGAAACTTCAGGCTTTTTTGCAGCCTTAACCAGATTTTTAAGCATTTCCACGATTCATGGGATTCGGAGACGGAATCCGGTAAAATAGTGGCTTATTGAAATCCTGCCAGAGGCGCCCCCCTGCGGAACATTTCCGCGCCCGGAGCGCCTTTTTTGTGACCTCGCATCATCTAATGGACAACATTCGCAACTTCTCCATCATCGCCCACATCGATCACGGTAAATCCACACTGGCCGACCGTATTATCCAACTGTGCGGCGGCTTGTCCGACCGCGAAATGGAATCGCAGGTACTGGATTCCATGGATCTCGAACGCGAGCGTGGCATCACCATCAAGGCCCAGACCGCCGCGCTGTCGTACAAGGCGCGTGACGTCAAGGTATATAACCTGAACCTGATCGATACCCCGGGACACGTGGACTTCAGCTATGAAGTGAGCCGTTCTCTGTCCGCCTGCGAAGGTGCGCTGCTGGTGGTGGATGCTTCGCAAGGTGTGGAGGCGCAGACCGTGGCCAACTGCTACACGGCACTTGATCTGGGCGTGGAAGTGGTGCCGGTCCTGAACAAAATCGACCTGCCGGCAGCCGATCCCGACAATGCCATTAGCGAGATCGAAGACGTGATCGGCATTGAGGCCTCCGACGCTGTGCACTGCTCGGCCAAGACCGGCCTGGGTGTGCAGGACGTGCTGGAATCGCTGATTGTCAAAGTGCCGCCGCCGAAGGGTGATCCCAAGGCACCGCTGCAAGCACTCATCATCGACTCGTGGTTCGATAATTACGTGGGCGTGGTGATGCTGGTGCGCGTGATCAATGGCACTTTGCGTCCCAAGGACAAAGTTCTCATGATGGCGACCGGTGCTCAGCACCTGACTGAAAGCGTAGGTGTATTTACGCCGAAGTCGGTGGCGCGCGATGAATTGTCCGCCGGCCAGGTGGGTTTCATCATCACCGGTATCAAGGAGCTGAAAGCAGCCAAGGTCGGCGATACCATTACCCACGCTGCAGCGCCGGCGCCAGAGCCGCTGCCCGGCTTCAAGGAAGTCAAGCCGCAGGTGTTCGCCGGTCTGTTCCCGGTTGAGGCTAATCAGTATGATGCGCTGCGCGAGTCGCTGGAGAAGTTGAAGCTGAATGATGCTGCCTTGCAGTTCGAGCCCGAGGTGTCTCAGGCGCTGGGCTTCGGTTTCCGTTGCGGCTTCCTCGGTCTCCTGCATATGGAGATTGTGCAGGAAAGGCTGGAGCGCGAATTCGACATGGACCTGATCACTACGGCTCCCACCGTTATTTACGAGGTGGAGTTGCGGGATGGCACCCAGATCATGGTCGATAATCCGTCCAAGATGCCGGAGCCATCCAAGATTGCTGAAATCCGTGAGCCTATCGTCACCGTAAACCTCTACATGCCGCAGGAGTATGTAGGTTCGGTGATTACGCTGTGTACGCAGAAGCGTGGTGTCCAGATTAACATGAGCTATCACGGCAAGCAGGTGCAACTGGTCTATGAAATGCCAATGGCGGAAATCGTGCTTGACTTCTTCGACAAGCTCAAGTCGACTTCGCGCGGCTATGCGTCGATGGATTACGAGTTTAAGGAATACCGTTCTGCGGACGTGGTGAAGGTCGACATGCTGATCAACAGCGAAAAAGTCGACGCGCTGGCCATCATTACCCATCGAGCCAGCAGCCAGCATCGTGGCCGTTCGGTCGCCAGCAAAATGCGCGAGCTGATACCGCGCCAGATGTTCGATGTGGCGATTCAGGCAGCAATCGGTTCGACCATCGTTGCGCGTGAAAATATCAAGGCGCTGCGCAAGAACGTGCTCGCTAAATGTTATGGCGGCGATATCAGCCGCAAACGCAAGCTGCTGGAAAAGCAGAAGGCGGGTAAAAAACGCATGAAACAGGTGGGTTCTGTGGAGGTGCCACAGGAGGCATTCTTGGCAATCTTGCAAGTGGAAGATAAATAAGCATGGCGGATTTGATCACCAACTTTTCTCTGATCCTGTTTGTCCTGATGGTGGTAACCGGTATTATCTGGTGCCTGGATGTTTTCTATCTCGCCAAGCAGCGCCGTGCCCAAGCCGACGCAGCACTGGCGGAATACGATGCCCGCAATGCCCGTCTGTCGGCTCAGGGTGTCAAGGTAGACCAGACCGGTCGCGCGGAGCTGGAACACAGCATCCTCAAGCAGCCCACCTGGATCGAATATTCCGGCAGCTTTTTCCCGGTCATCGCGCTGGTGTTCTTCTTGCGTTCATTTCTTTATGAGCCGTTCAAGATCCCTTCCAGCTCCATGGTGCCTACCCTGGAAGTCGGAGATCTTATTCTGGTAAACAAATTCACGTATGGTATCCGCCTGCCAGTCGTGAATAAGAAGATTGTCGATATCAACGATCCTCAACGCGGAGACGTCATAGTTTTCAAATATCCGCGCAATCCGTCACTGGACTACATCAAGCGCGTGGTGGGAGTGCCAGGCGACAAGGTCACCTACCAGAACAAGCGTTTATTCATCAATGGCGAACCCGTCCAATACGAACGTTTGCCGGATTATCTCGACGAAAATGCGCTGACCTATTCGTCACGCTTTTCCGAACATCTCGGACCCGTTACCCATGGCATATTGAATAATGACCGTGCACCGGCTTACGTATCACAGCCGGGGGCTTTCCCGCAACGGGAGTTGTGTACCTATAACACCTTGGGGTTCACCTGCACCGTGCCTGCTGGACATTATTTTGTGATGGGGGATAATCGGGATAACAGTGAAGATAGCCGGTACTGGGGATTTGTACCAGATGAATATGTTGTCGGAAAGGCATTCTTTATTTGGTTGAATTTAAGTAATTTCCCCAGTAATTTGAAGCGTATAGGCAGCTTTAATTAATCGATAGAGGAGCTAATGAATGGGTTCGCGGTCAAAATTAAATCAACGCGGCATTTCACTCATCAGCTTCATCTTCCTATTATGTATAGTGGCGGTATTGGGCGTATTGGGGCTCAAGACGGTGCCTACCGTGGTTGAATATTTTTCAATCAAAAAGGCAATGGTGCAGGCCAAGCAGAAAGGCGGTGACCCCGCGGAAATCCGTCAGGCTTTCGATCAGCAGGCTGCCATAGGCTATATCACCTCTATCAAGGGCAAGGATCTGCATATTCAGCAAGGTAATGGTGGATACGAGGTGAGTTTTTCGTATGAGAAGGTAATTCCCCTGGCAGGCCCTGCCAGCCTGCTGCTGGAATATGAGGGAACGACGGCAAATCAGAGCGTCGCGCCCAAGCGGGCTATCCCTTAAACAAGGGAACATCAACACTTCAATATGGATTTGAATTTATTGCAAACCCGGCTAGGCCACACT
>JAEZLB010000284.1 GCA_023435945.1 Pseudomonadota bacterium
ATGCATCCCCGTGCTGTCATGCCCGGATTCCCGATCCGGCAAGCCTCATTTGCCTGCCTTATTTTGAGTAGAGGGAGAAGGAGGTAAGTAAACGGAACACAAAATTAATTATGTTGTCTTTAGCTTAACGAGGGCAAACACCCTGAAATAGAATGCCGATGATGTTTTTTTGCTCAGGTCGGCCTCTATATTTATCGCAAGAGAACTCGTAATTGCATGATAGGAAGGAAACTTTGCTCTAGTTTGGTGATCCAGTGCATTGACGAGTTATGTACTACAATTACCAACGTTTCAGTATGGCAATTGTCGAAGCACACAAGGCGGGTTAGGAGTTGAAGTTATGACATGAGGAGTGTTGTCACGTGTCATGGCTTGAGCTAAACCACCTGAGCATAAATTAATTAATTGCAGATTGTTATTGTTACGCAGCACGTCTGCGGATCGATTAACCAAGAGGAAAAAATATGAAAAAGATCACTACACTACTTATCGCCGCGACCGCAGCCGTTGCTTTCTCTGCCACGGCTCAGACTGTATCTAGCGATTTAGTGGATAAGAACTCCGCCACACCCAAGCCAGGCTATGTTTCAGATAGCCGCGGCCCTGTTGTGGTTAGTGGTACCGGTAGTTGCGTTCGCTCCGGCACTTGGGATCAAGCTGACCGAGTTGTAATCGGCTGTGATGGCGTGGTTGCACAGGCCGCACCCGCTGTTGTGACACCGCCTCCGGCACCAGCACCAGCGCCTGCCCCGGCGCCAGCTCCGGCACCAGTACCCACTTCCGAAAAGGTCAGCTTCGCCGCTGACACCTTCTTCGACTTCGATAAAGCCACTCTCAAGCCCGAAGGAGAAAAAACCCTGAATGAGCTGGTCAGCCGTATCAAAGATGTTGATCTGGAAGTAGTAATTGCCACCGGCTACACCGATTCCACGGGTAGCGAGGCATACAACCAGAAGCTGTCCGAGCGTCGTGCTGAAGCCGTGAAGAACTACCTGGTTTCCCAGGGTCTGCCGGCCAATCGTGTGTACACGGAAGGCAAAGGCGAATCCCAGCCTATCGCCAGCAACAAAACCCGCGAGGGCCGCGCCCAGAATCGTCGCGTGGAAATCGAAGTGGTCGGTACCCGCACGGTTAACCGCTAAGTCGATGAACCCATAAGGTCATTCAGCCTCCCCCCTCAAGCCCCGCTTCGGCGGGGCTTTTTTATGCCGACACAGATTCGGACACCCCATCCTCTTTGACGCTCCGCGTCCGGTACAATACCCGCTTTACCGAAACGCGATTCCCTATGAATGCCGATCCTCTAGAACTACAGAAATTCAGCGACCTGGCGCATCGCTGGTGGGACCCCACTTCCGAGTTCCGCCCGCTGCATGAAATCAATCCCCTGCGCCTGGAATGGATCAATGCACGTGCCCCGCTGGCGGGCAAGAAGGTGCTGGATGTCGGATGTGGTGGCGGCATCCTGGCCGAATCCATGGCGCGCAAAGGTGCCAATGTGACGGGTATCGATCTGTCAGAAAAAGCATTGAAGGTCGCAGACCTGCACAGCCTGGAATCTGGCGTAGCCGTACGCTATGAATTGATTGCAGCCGAAGCACTGGCAGCACGCGAGCCAGGTCAATACGATGTGGTCACCTGCATGGAAATGCTGGAACATGTGCCGGATCCCGCCTCTATCGTGCAAGCCTGCGCAACGCTGGTCAAACCGGGTGGCAAAGTGTTCTTCTCGACTATCAGCCGCAATCCCAAGGCTTATCTGTTTGCGGTACTTGGTGCGGAATATCTGCTGAATCTTTTGCCCAAGGGAACTCACGATTACGCCAAGTTCATCAAGCCTGCCGAACTGGCAAGCTTCGTGCGCCAGGCCGACATGACCGTGGATGGCCTGAAAGGCATGACCTACAACCCGATCACCAAGATTTATTCACTCAATCAGGACACCGATGTGAATTACCTGATGGCCTGCACTCGCCCGGCATGACCCAAACTCTCTTTCGCCGCCCGCGCGCAGTCCTGTTTGATCTCGACGGCACGCTGGCCGACACCGCGCCAGACTTGGCCGCCGCCGCGAATCAATTGCGTCTGGCATACGGCCTCGCACCCACGCCCTATGATCAATTGCGACCGGTGGCCTCAGCCGGTGCACGCGGCCTGATAGGTGTCGCTTTCGGACTAAAACCGGGCGATGCGGAGTATGAAGCCTTGCGCCTTGCCTTCCTTGACAACTACGCTGCTGCCATCGCCACACACAGCACGCTATTCGACGGCATTCCAGAACTACTGCAAGCGCTGGAGAAATGCGGGATCAAGTGGGGCATCGTTACCAACAAACATGCGCGCTTTACCGAGTTACTAGTGCCGGAAATCAGTCTGGAACATGCCGCCTGCTTGATCTCCGGCGATACGACACCCCACCCCAAGCCTCACCCGGCCCCCTTGCTGGAAGCCGCACGACGTATCGATGTCGCGCCGCAGGATTGCTGGTATGTCGGGGATGACCTGCGCGACATCCAGGCCGGACACGCTGCGGAAATGATGACCATTGCAGCGGCCTGGGGCTATTGCGGCGATTCCGAACCCATGAGCTGGCAAGCCCATGCAATCGCGCAGACGCCACACGATGTACTCAAATTAATTCCCGACTGACTCTTGAAATCCGCCTGCGTCCCTCCATCTACTGCGGTACAATGACAGTGTTTTGGGGCCGACCTGGTTTCGACAGGGGTGGCAAAGCAGAGCAGGGCATACCGAGGACCGATCACCTCGTTAATCCAACCGGAAATGCTTAAATGCAAACGATGAATCTTACGCTCTCGCAGCGTAAACCACTAGAAACCTAAGAACTTTCTAGCTCTGCACCATCTCTTCCCTGGGGTGGGCTGGCAACAGCAGCAGAGTCATATACAGGGAATCGCGTTATGTCGGGTTACTTGGCATGGCGTTAAATTTAGGTAACTCGCCTTGAAGAAGCGTGTGCGTCCGCGTCAGCAAGGTTAAAACCAATTGACACCACTAAGTATGTAGAACTGCCTGTAGAGTGCTTCTGGACGCGGGTTCGATTCCCGCCGGCTCCACCATCCATTCAACCGTTAATGACACATAACGGTTATCAGTACCACACGAGGATTGCTTCGTGCGTTTTCATTGTTGTCCTTTCATATCACTTCCTTCCCTCTTACTACGAAGCCGCAGGCCCTTTTCAGAAAACACACCTGAAAAGGAGGGTGTTTCACTGGCTACACCTCTCCGCAGTTTCTGTGTCCCGGGGCGGGTCCCTTTCAGAGCACGCACAAAAGAAATGTCATGAGCACTTGCCATGACTAGGCAACACTGATGGCATTCGCTACATTAGCGGGATTGCATGATCAATCCAGTTGAGTCTTGAGGAGCGTATGTTTTTATTGGTGTGGCCCATCTTGGGCGCTGTCTACTATTTTGAAGGCCCTTTCCTTCCCACCCTGCTCGCCTGCTCGGTACTTCACGCTTTATACGTAGCTTCCACCACCCATCACAAATGGGTGCTCCTCCCCGCCCTGGGATCCATCTTTGCGGTGATCATGCTCAATGACCGTTTTCGTGATCTCGCAAGCGACCCTTTGGCGGCAACCGTTAACCCGCTAGTTTCGTTCTGGGAAGTGGGTCCTTACATTCTCCCCACCATGGTCCTAGTTAATACGACCCTCCTCGCTCTCTACCAGAAAATCTGGGGAGACGAAGGATAAAACCCCGCGCTGCCTTACTCATCTCGCTTGCACCAACTGAAAACGCCTGCACTATCCCGGCGTGCAAACTCCGCCTCCATCACTGCAATCTCCTGACCCAGAAGAATTACCCCTGACGGAAAAAGCACGCATACGCCTTGCTACAACAAAACAGTGAGCCGCCGCTTCTTCCAGGAGGCCGGATTGGTTTTCATGGACCTTTACGACCTTAACCAGCAATTCCACTGGTTTATAAATCACTCGCCGCCCTTGCCTGCCCTCCACCCTCATCATTTCAGTCCACCACACGGGATCTGCACCTTGCGTTAATAAAGTGGTTTCTGATCCCTATGCCCCACGCATCCATCGCTTATTTCTTTCAATCGATATTTAGTGACACAACGCATTGCCTTCGCGATAATTAGCAAGTTACATTTTGTAACAATATGGATGTAAAGTCTGAGATTTAAAGTTTGGCGGGAGGCAAGTTGGAGCCGCAGCGTTTTGGAACACGTTTAATCTACTGGGCAAGCCTTTTTATAGCGCTTCTCTTAAGCGGATGTGCCGGTCCCGTATACACCACCGACGATGGCAGCCCTGTCGATGAAAAACTGCTCGCTAGTATCCGCCTGTACGGCAAAGCTGAACAAGCCCTGCATCCGCCCATCGTCAAAGCCGCTGAGCTCAAGGACTTCAGTTGCGATACGCAATGGGAGCTTCCCTTTGTCGTAGCAACTTCTTACGATCTTCCACGCCAGGAGAAAATCGCCTGGGCACGCGGCCTTCAAGTCGACGAACGCCTCACCATCATTGCTGCCGCACCCAACTTGGGCCTCAAGGCCGGTGACAAGATCATTGAAATCGATGGCGATGACGATGACCCACTGGACTTGTACGAAGAGCTGATGGAATTCCGGGACGAGGGCGATGAGTTCCCAATCACGCTATCGGATGGACGCAAGTTTGAGATCACGCCAGTCAAGGTATGTCGTGGCCTAGTTCAGGTGACCAAGCCTGTCGATCCTAATGCCCAGCACTATCACTGGTTGAGCACTACGCATCCGATGAGTTTGTTCGGTCATGACCTGACACCTGACGAAGCGATGTGGGTCGTGTTATGGACGCAAGGCTTGTCTGAAGAAGCTGGCGCCCGCATGAAGACCTACCATTATGGGATGAAGTTCGCGCGCACGGCGATCACCGTTGCCAGCATTGCCAGCGGCGTCGGCGCAGCAGCACAGGCAGCCTCGACGGCGGCGGCCAATATCGCCGCAACAGAAGCGAGTAAGGCGGCAGCGCAAGCAGCGGGCAAGGAAATCGCCAGCCACGTCGCCCAGCAGATGGCTGATTCAGTACGCGAGGCAATGATAGAGGCCACCATCAAAGGAGTTGCCAAGGAAGCCGCCAAGGCTGCTGCTCAGGAGATGGCTAGTGCTGCTATTGCCAACGCCGGCTTGTTCAAGAGTACGCTCAGTGGCATTTCCTGGATGGCCGGTACCGGATTCTACATGGCAGACAAATGGGCACTGGATCGCATGCCCGTACTTGGTGCCGATCCAATGGCAGCCTTTACCCTGCATCACAAACTGGCGACCAAGGGTCAAGCCGACAACGCTTTTGTGTTTGATGAGGATCGTCTGAAAGACATACTCACTCATGCCGAAGCCAAGGGCTTTGGCGCACCAGCCCTCCTTGCGCTGGCAGGAGTATATGGAGACTCCGCAATGGTGGCCGACTCGCCCCTGACTGAAGATGCGCCAGCGGGCGAGGTGGAAATAGGCGACGTCGGCGCATCTGGTCACCACGAAATCGTGACGATCGGATCCACTTCAGATTCTGCTGCGTTCGCAGACGATACGCAGGCAGATACGGTGATGGCAGAAGCCCCTCAATCCGCCGAGAAGCGTGCAGATAATACCGACCCTCTCCAGCTTACCGCCAACGATTGAATCTCCCTTTACAGAATTGCCCGGTTTGCTACGACCGGGCGTCACTTTCCATCCTTAGCTTTTCCTGCCTTAATTGACTGAGAAAATGATATCCCTACCCCAGTTCAAATGAAGTTCATCGCTTCATCTATTTTGTAGTTGTCGACTATTTATTCAATCACCAAGAATCATCATGAAAAAATCCCTTCTCGCATTGGCAGCCGCCAGTGCATGTACCGTATCCACTGCTCACGCTGCTGATACCGCAATGTCGCTATCCGCAGGTACCGCCGGCGCAGGCTTGCATGTCACCACTAAATTCACGGATTCCGTCAACTTCCGCTTCGGCTTGAATGGCTTTAGCTACGACTTCGATGAAAGCACCGACGATGCCGATTACGACATCGACCTGAAACTGCAAACCCTGGATATGCTGGTCGACTACCATCCATTCAGTGGCAGCTTCCGCCTGACTGGCGGCTTGGTCTACAACGGCAACAAGCTGGATGCCAAGGCGGTTCCGGTTGGCGGCAGCTTCACATTCAATGGCACCACCTATACTGCCGCCGACGTAGGCGACATAAGCGGCCGTATCGATTTCAAAAAAGTGGCCCCGTATATCGGGATCGGTTTTGGCAATGCCGTTGCAGCGAACAAAGGCTGGGGCTTCACTGCGGACCTGGGCGTGATGTTCATGGGCTCCCCGAAGGTGAACCTGGCAAGCAATAAC
>JAEZLB010000269.1 GCA_023435945.1 Pseudomonadota bacterium
CCCCAGCGTGCTGGAAGTCACCATATTGATCCACAACACCTGGGCTGCCGTGAGCGGCAGCGTCAGCTCGAACAGGATGGCGGAGATGACAATCAGGGCTTCGCCGCCGTTGGTCGGCAACATGAAGAGTATGAATTTTTTCAGGTTGTCATAGACTGCCCGCCCCTCGCGCACTGCGGCGGCGATCGTCGCGAAGTTATCATTGGCCAGCACCATGTCGGCTGCTTCCTTGGCAGCTTCGGTACCTTTCAGTCCCATGGCTACGCCTACATCTGCACGCTTCAAGGCTGGCGCATCGTTGACACCGTCGCCGGTCATCGCGACCACCTGGCCATTGTCCTGCAAAGCCTGTACCAGACGGAGCTTGTGTTCCGGGCTGGCGCGGGCGAATACGTCGATTTCTCCGGCAACGGCACGCAACGATGCATCATCCATCAGCGCAATCTCGGCGCCCGTCAGTGCAGGCTTACCGACACCGATGGCCAGTCTTGCACCGATGGCGCGCGCGGTTTCGGCATGGTCTCCGGTAATCATCTTCACGCGTATGCCAGCGCGATGGCATTCCGCGACTGCACGCACCGCTTCTTCGCGCGGAGGATCGATGATGCCCACCAGCGCCAGCAGGATGAAGCCGGACTCCACATCATGAAAGCCGAGTTTGCCATCCTGCGGCGCGGCACGCCGGCAGGCCAGGCCCAGTACACGTAACCCCTGCGCCGCCGTGTCATTGGCCATGCGACGCCAGTAGTCGACATCCAGCCTGCCCTCGCCTTCCTGCGTCCATTGCTGGCTGCACATTTCCAGTACCCGCTCCGGCGCGCCCTTCACAAACATCCATGGCGCATCGTCGCTGTCATGGTGATAGGTCGCCATGAAACGATGCTGGGACTCAAAAGGAATCGCATCAAGGCGCGGCCATGCTTCCTGGCCGACATGCTGGGTGAAACCGGTCTTGTTGCCCAGCACCAGCAATGCGCCCTCCGTGGGGTCACCCTCCACGTGCCATGTTTCGTCTCTTTCACACACACGTGCATCGTTACACAACACACCGGCGCGGATCGCCATGGCGAGCGCGGAATAATGGTCGGGGTCGATGACCCGCCCATTGAGCAAGAGTTCTCCGCTAGGCGCATAGCCCACGCCGCTCACATCAAATACATGATCAGCACAGACCACGCGCTGCACCGTCATTTCGTTACGGGTAAGGGTTCCGGTTTTGTCTGAGCAGATCACGGTCACCGAGCCCAGCGCCTCAACCGCCGGCAGGCGGCGCACAATGGCATGGCGGCGCGCCATACGCTGCACGCCCAGCGCCAGCGTCACCGTCATGATGGCGGGAAGTCCCTCGGGAATGGCGGATGCGGCGAGCGCCACCACCATCATGAACATGTCGGAGGGCGGATGTCCGCGCAGCCATGCCCCTAGCACGAAGGTTGCCGCGCTCATGAACAGGATGGCGATAGCCAGTATCTTGCCGAAACGGTCCACCTGGCGCAGCAACGGCGTAGTCAGGCTCTGGATGCCGGACAGCATGCGGTTGATCTTGCCGAGTTCGCTGGCGGCGCCGGTCGCTACCACAATGCCGGCCGCCTGGCCGTACACCACCAGCGTACCCGAGTACGCCATGCCGTAACGGTCGCCGAGCGGCGCATCCGGCGCCACGGCTTCGCTTGTTTTTTCCACGGGCAGCGACTCACCTGTCAACGCCGCCTCTTCCACGCGAAGTTCGTGCACACTGATCAGTCTCAGATCGGCCGGCACCTTGTCGCCGGAAGTCAGCAGGACCACGTCGCCGGGTACCAGATCGGCCGCATCGATTTCCTGGCGTACGCCATCCCGGACGACCATGGCATGCGGCGACAGCATGGAGCGTATTGCGTCCAACGCCGACTCCGCCTTGCCTTCCTGAATGAATCCAATGATAGCGTTGATCACCACTGCGGCAAGCAGCACGCCGGTGTCTATCCAGTGGCCCAGCAGCGCGGTGATGAATGCTGCCCCCAGCATCACGTACAACAGGATGTTGTGGAACTGCATGAGCAGACGCATCAAGGGGCCGCGCCGTGTCGGCGGCGCCAGCCGGTTGGGGCCATATTGCGCTTGCCGCTTCCGGACTTCTGCCTCGCTCAGCCCTTCGTGACCTGTGTTCAAGTCTTGTTCAACCTGCTCTTTTTCCATTGCGTGCCACTGGCTAAGCGGGAGTGCTTTCGAAGGATCTACGGTCACACGCTTGGTCATGATTGATCTCGTTATAGAGAGGGCAAAAGACTGATGCCGATTAACACAGCGGGCAATGTGTGAAAATTCTACCTATCACCCGTCGCCTGGGTCCAGCCTTCCTGTTTGAAAGCCCTAAGCAGATTCGATGGACATTGGTTTAAGGTAAGAAGTGAATTCGTGCCTGCAGGCCGAGCAGAAGCATGCAGAGAATGGTGGGCCGAGCATGCACCAGAATCCGTCGCCACCGGGATAAAAATTACTCCGGCGGAATCCGGCTCAATACTTAGCCTGAATAAAAAAGCGCAGGGAATAAACCCTGCGCTTTTCGCAGCAATCCCAGCCCACTGCGTACGGACTGATACTTTCGTTAGAACTTCATGCCGACAGCAAGGGTATAACCACGTGCCGTATCGTCATCCTTGTCATAGAAAGACGTATAGGCGGCCTGGCCATAGAAGCGGTCGGTAAAGTGGTAGTTGACGCCGGCACCGTAGGCAAAGGAGCCGTCACTACTGGTGGCGCGAACTCCCGGCACCGACAGGTCCAGCTCAGACTCCAGGTAA
>JAEZLB010000390.1 GCA_023435945.1 Pseudomonadota bacterium
GCGCCAGGCGCTGGAGTGCTGTCACAAGGGCTGGGGGCAATCCATCATCATCGGCGTCGCTGGTGCGGGTGAGGAAATCAGCACGCGTCCTTTCCAGTTAGTAACCGGGCGTGTATGGAAAGGTTCGGCTTTCGGCGGCGCACGCGGACGTACCGATGTGCAGAAGATCGTGGACTGGTACATGGATGGCAAGATCAACATCGATGACATGATCACGCATACCCTGACTCTCGATCGCATTAACGAGGGCTTCGACCTGATGAAGCGTGGCGAATCCATTCGTTCCGTTGTTGTGTATTAATCGATAGCCGCTATTCTCATGCTAGAACTGATCAGTGAGCATGCCTGCTTCGGCGGCACGCAGCGTTTTTATCAGCATGCATCGCAGGCCATAGGCTTGCCTATGCGTTTTTCCGTTTACCTGCCGCCGCAGGCCAGAACAGGGAAAGTGCCCGTATTGTTTTATCTGGCGGGCCTGACCTGTACTGAAGAGACCTTCATGATCAAGGCAGGAGCTCAGCGCATGGCGGCCGAGCTGGGCATGATGCTGGTGGCTCCCGATACCAGTCCGCGTGGAGCGAATATTGCAGGGGAGTCCGATAACTGGGATTTCGGCGTCGGCGCTGGTTTTTACGTGGATGCCACGCAAGCACCATGGAGCCGTCATTACCGTATGCATAGCTACCTACTGGAGTTGCGCGAAGTCGTGTTGCAGGAATTCGCGGCTGACGGGAAACGCGTAGGTATCTTTGGGCACTCGATGGGAGGGCATGGCGCGCTTGTCATGGCCTTGCGCCATCCAGACTTGTTCAGGAGTGTGTCGGCGTTTGCGCCGATTGCGGCTCCCAGCGAATGCCCCTGGGGAGAGAAGGCTTTCTCCGGCTATCTGGGCTCAAACAAGAATGCCTGGCTGCAGTACGATGCCAGTGCCTTGATGAAGAGGTCGCGCAATCCTTTTCCGGCCGGGATACTGATTGATCAGGGCATGAGCGATAAATTCCTCGCGGAGCAGTTACATCCTGAAGCATTTGAGGCGGCCTGCCGCGAGGCTGGTCAGACGTTGGTATTGCGCCGTCATGAAGGGTATGACCACGGTTATTATTTTATTTCCACCTTCATGGCTGATCATTTGCATTTTCATCATCAACGTTTGGTGGCGGACTGATGCCTCAAGCATTCGTCTTATGTTAGGGAGGTAGCGCAACCTTATGTGGTGATGGTTCCTGCGTTACTTCCTGTCTACATAATTTTCCATCTGATACAGAATATAAAATCTGTATGCCGATCAAGCGCACGCTTGCGCTATCATACTGCCAGAAAGTAATTCCTTCTTTCAATCGTTGCACTCGTAGTCCCGTAAAATTGGCACACCTTAACTTCTGACGGAAGCGTAAATTTCTCGCTCTGTCTGTCCGTGCTGCATTTTGCTGGTCGTGCAAGCATGGAGCGCTGATGACCCTGGCAGAATTCATTCACCATCATCGTAGTCAAATCCAATCCTCATGGGAGGCAGGAGCTGTTGATGAGTTGACCGGAGAAGCAGACGGTTCGCTGGTATTGCAGTCGCATATGCAAGCTTTGCTGGAAGCTCTCAGGAAAGACATGAGTGAGGCTGGTTCCGGTCCTCGTCCTTGCGCCTCTTATTCAAGTGCTTTGGTGAACGCCGCCCTGCGGGATTTGGCAGGAAATGGTCTGCGGCAGCTTGGCGAAGAAATCCGCCTGCTCCGCACGACAATCAGCAGCATGTGGTGCGCGAGCGAGGAATCGGCTTCCTCTCAGGGGCTCCAGGATCTGAATGCTTTTCATGTCGTGATGGATAAGATCCTGTGCGAATTTATTCATCATTACTCAAATGAGCTTGCGCGCGCGCGTGACGGATTCCTGTCCATATTAGGCCACGATCTGCGCAGCCCTCTATCTGCCATCACCATCGCGAGCGATTATTTGACCATGCCAGGCATGCTGGATGGTAAGCCTCTGCAAGCTGCATTGGGGATAAAGAATAGTGCGGCGAGCATGAGTGTGATGATTCGCAATCTGATGGCTTATGCGAAGCTGCGCCTGGGTAAAAGAATCGAAGTGCTGCGTGAGCGCTCGGATATCAGCAATATCTGCGAAGCTGCCGTGATGAAGGCCAGAGTTGCCTTTCCCGATTATGCGTTCGACGCGCGGGTAAGGAGCAAGGTGTATGGTGATGTTGACCCGGGGTGCCTGCAGCAGGTGCTGGATAACCTGATCGAAGGCGCTGTTCAGCAGGGGGCGAATGGGCAAGCTATTACGCTGACCGCATATGACGATGGATGCTCCATCGTCATGGAGGTGGAAACTGCAGGCGCGGCCGCTGAGCTCGATGCTTTGCAATTGATCGTCGATCCGGCAATACAGATTCCCTTTGACGCTGCGGAGTCCGATGAGAAATTAATCGGTATCGTGGGACTGGGACTCTTTGCTGCCCGCGAGATCGTGCTGGCGCATGGCGGGGCGATTGCGGTCGAGAGTGCAGAACATGGAGGCACCGTGTTCCGGGTGCGGCTTCCTCTGCCATCCGCTGCTGCCAGCAAGAATGTATCGGAATCGGAAAAAAGATGGCGGTTTGCCTGAGTGCGTAGTGATCAGGATCAGCGGGGCAGGTTGTGAAGGGCGGCCTGCAGTTGTTCCAGATCGTAGGGCTTCAGCAGGATTTCGCAACTGAAGCCTTGCAGATCTTTTTTCTCCACATGGTAACCGGATGCAAGGATGATGCGCAGGCCAGGGTGGTCGATTGCAATCTGCTGAGCGAGCCTTATGCCGGACATGCCCGGCAGATTGATGTCGGTAAAAAGAATGTCGAAGGCATTCGCTCCGGCCGCAGCCAGTGCCTGTTCCGCGTTTCCCACTCCTAAAGGCTGATGTCCCAGCAGGCTCAGCAATTCACCCACCATGTACCGGGTGTCGCGATTATCCTCTACGACGAGTATGCGTAGTCCGGACTTGTCGTCTTGCGTGAGGCTGCCAGAAAGGGGGTTCATCAATTCTATTCCTGATTGGAGACGTTAAGAGTGCCGGGCCTGGTGGAAGTCCAGGGAAAACAGCCTGCCCAGGCATGACACTTGTTTAACGCAGGTATGGTCGAGGCCTTTTGCTTTTATTTGGCAAAGGGCGATAGGTGATTGACCATTTGAGCAAAAATCTTGGGTGAAGCGGCAATGATATCGCCCTGGTCGAGGTAATTCGACTCGCCTTCAAAGGTGCCGACAATTCCGCCGGATTCGGTGATCAGCAAGGAACCGGCTGCAATATCCCAGGGCTTGAGGCCTTTTTCGAAGAATCCATCCAGGCGTCCTGCGGCGACATAGGCCAGATCCAGTGCCGCAGCACCAGGGCGGCGCAAGCCTGCGCTTTTTTGCGTCATGATGCGGAACATCTTCAGGTATTCGTCCAGCTTTTCGAAGTTCGAGTAGGGGAAGCCGGTGCCGATCAATGCATCGGCCAGTTTGTCCCGTTTGGCTACGCGGATGCGTTTTTCGTTCAGATAGGCGCCTGCGCCCTTGGTCGCAGTGAACAAGTCGTTGCGGGTGGGGTCGTAGACCACGGCCTGCGTAATTTGACCGCGCTGCTGAAGGGCGATGGAGACGCAATATTGAGGAAAGCCGTGGATGAAGTTGGTGGTGCCATCCAGGGGGTCGATGATCCAGACATTCTCGTTCTCGTCGTGCAGATTGGCCGACGGGCCGGATTCTTCAGCGAGAATGGCATGATCGGGATAGGCAGTCTTCAGAACCTCGATGATTGCTTGTTCGGCAGCACGGTCTACTTCTGTCACAAAGTCGTTGTGATTTTTTTCAGTTACCCGCAGTTGTTCGATGTCGAAAGAGGCGCGGTTGATAATAGCAGCAGCACGACGGGCAGCTTTCACCGCCGTATTTAGCATGGGATGCATAGAGGTTCCGTTAAAATGGCAGCCTCCGCAAGGCAGAGACCGCATAATCAGTTAATGAGCGATGCGGTTGCGCCGGCCAAACCGACTTTTCCGCGAAATGCCGCTATTTTAAATGATGCAGCCCGAAACCCACACCCCCGTTTTTGAACGATTGAGATTCATACTGGTGGAAACCAGTCGTCCCGGCAATATAGGTGCGACGGCGAGAGCCATGAAAACCATGGGCTTTTCGGACCTGGTGCTGGTCAATCCGCGCGTGCCGGATGCTGTCAGCCACGAGGAAGCCGTTGCTTTTGCCAGCGGCGCACAGGACATATTGAGTGCGGCGCGCATCGTGGGTTCCGTGGAAGAAGCGCTTGCCGGGTGCAATTTTTCGGCGGCACTGTCGGCGCGCTTGCGTGAATATTCGCCGCCCCTGATGACGCCCCGTATGCTTGCGTCGCGCCTGACCGGTGACGCACAATTGCGTGCGGCGCTTGTATTTGGCAACGAACGTTTCGGCCTGCCCAATGACATCGTGGAGAAATGCAGTGCGCTGATTAACATCCCTGCGAATGCGGACTATTCATCGCTGAACCTGGCGCAGGCGGTGCAGGTATTGGCGTATGAATGCAGGATTGCGGCAACTGCCGATGCCTTGCCTGAAACGGGCATCGGTTATCGCGGAGAACCGGCAAATGCTGAACAGATAGAAGGCATGTATGCGCACCTGGAGCAGGCGCTGGTCGCCATCGATTTCCTGAATCCGCAAAATCCCAAGAAGCTGATGCCGCGTCTCAAGCGCCTGTTGTCACGTACCGAACTTGAGGTAGAAGAAGTAAATATTTTGCGTGGCATTGCCAAGCAAATCCTGCTG
>JAEZLB010000274.1 GCA_023435945.1 Pseudomonadota bacterium
TTTTTATGGGAGGGAACCAGTCTCAATACAAAGGCGGACCTCGATAATCCTGATTGCGTTGTATGAGCAGGCTCTCGAACTCGTCAGCGGGCAGTGGCTGAGAAAACAAGAATCCCTGACCGTAATCACAACCTGCAGCCTTCAGTATATCCATCTGATCCTGTGTTTCCACCCCCTCTGCAATGACCTTCAATCCGAGCTTGTGGGCCATCGCAATCATGGATTCCGTTATCGAGCGGTTGCCGGGATTGCTGGCCATATCGCACACGAATGACTGATCTATCTTCAGATAGTCGATGGAAAACTTCTGCAGGTATGCCATGGAAGAATAACCAGTGCCAAAATCATCGATAGCGACCTGAATGCCTGCATCCTTGTATTCCATGAGCTTGCTGGATACATGGTCGGAAATATCCAGCAACAGGCCTTCGGTAATTTCGATGGCAATATGATCTGGTGATAGTTGCAGCTTCTTCAGATAACTCAACCACTTTTCCTGCTCCTTGGAGCGAAACTGCAATGGCGACTTATTGACACTCACCTGCAACGGCAGGCCTAAAGTCATGCTCCATCGCTTTGCTGTATCGGCGGCGGTACGGAACACATAATCGCCGATGACACCGATCATTCCAGCCTCTTCTGCAATCGGGATGAAGGCCGCGGGATTCACGGCACCGAGCAGCGAATTATTCCAGCGCACCAGTGCTTCCGCCTTGATGATCTGACCTGTACTCAGATCGATTACGGGCTGGTACAACACATGAATCTCACCGGCATGTACCGCATGCCTCAACTCCTGCAGCAGACGCAGGCGCCAGTGCGCCTTTTGATCCATCTCGCGCGTGAAGTAACTGAACTGGTTTTTCCCCGCGTTCTTTGCGGCATACATGGCCTGGTCCGCTTTGCGAATCAGCTCTTCTGCACTGCTGGCGTCGTGGGGATAAACGGCAATGCCGATGCTCGCAGTAAGAAAAGCTTTCTCGCTGCCCATGGAGAATGGCACGGCCAGGATATCCAGAAGTTTCTGTACCAGCCTTTCAATATGATCCGTATTGTAGAGATCGCTGAATATGATGGTGAACTCGTCGCCACCCAGACGTGCCACCGTATCGGAATCGCGCACGCATTGCCTGATCCGGAGCGACGCCTGGTACAGCAATGCGTCCCCGGCATCGTGACCGAAAAAATCATTAACTTGCTTGAAACGATCCAGGTCGATGAACAGCAAGGCAAAAGTGCTATTCCTTCTCTGCGCATTAGCCACTTCATGAGCAAGCCGGTCACGAAAAAGACGGCGGTTCGGCAGGCCTGTCAAGGCATCAAAATTGGCCAGATGCCACATACGCTCATCCATTTCCTTACGCTGCGTAATATCTGCCATCAATCCCGTCATGCGCCACGGCTCCCCGTCCCGTGAACGCTCCACCAGCACTCCGCGTGAATGTACCCATATCCACCGCCCACGCTTGCCTCTTATCCGGAATTCGCAGGAGTAGCAGAAGCTCTTTCCTTCGAGATGTTCGTGCAAGGTCGCCAATACCCGCTCACGGTCATTCGGATGCAGGCGAGATATCCAGAACTCCCTGCCAGATTGAAGCTCTTCCAATGAATAGCCCGTGATTTCACATATGCGTTCAGAATAGCTGGTGATATTGGCACGCAGATCCCAGTCCCAGAAACCTTCCCCCGATCCTTCTATCGCAAGTTTCAAGCGCTCATTGATGATATGCATATGCTCCTGCGAGCGCTTCCGGTCGCTGACATCCCTCAGCAGTATCTGCATGGCCGGCCTCCCATCCCAATTCACTCTGCCGGCGGTCATCTGTACGATGACGGGCGATCCGTCCACTCTGCGCCAGCACTGCTCGACGAGTTGAATGGGCACGGCATCAGACTCTGAGTCATCGAGAGGAGCAAGAGCTTCACAGGATTCCGGATCGATCAGTTCATAAAGCGTCCGGTCTATCAGAGCCTGTTCATCATCGGCACCGAGGATGCGTGCAGCGCCACGATTTGCATAGACAAATCGCTCTTCCACCTTGACCAGAATGCCATCGGAACTCAGTTGGGTTAGAAGGCGGAACCGCTCTTCGCTCGACTGCAAGGCATGTTCTGCAGCCTTTTGACGCGATATGTCCCTGAACAGTACGCCTATGCACCAGCTCCCTGGCACACCTATGCGAACCACCAGTCCCTCGAACCACCTGCCCAGACATGCCGACTCTTCCACGAACCGAGCAGGCTTGCCGGTCATAGCAACCTGCGCGAACAGATGCAGAAATTGGTGGTTCCGGCTGGGGACGAGCTCTTTAAATGTTTTGCCGATTACATTTTTCAAGCCGCTTTGCTTTTCGAAGGCGGCGTTGGCTTCCAGATAACGCCAATCGCAGGCTTTCCCTTTTTCATCCCGCAGAATCTCACAAATGCAGAAACCCTCCTCCATCCATTCCTGGAGCGTTTGATAGGTGCACTTAAGATGCTGCTCGGCGAGGTATTCAGGAGTGATGGCGGCCCCTAATGCCAGGACACCTTGTATGCCTTCTTCATCTTCGACAGGACTCAACCCATAGGTCCATGATATCGAGGAAAGCCTTCCTTTATGCATGATGGGAATGGGTCTGTTCTGATGCCAGCTTGCCTTCCCGCCTGCCAGCACTGCGCGTACTTCCGGCGCCATGACTTTCCAGCTCACCTCCCAGCCGCTCCCGCCGCACTGTCCCAACGTGGGTGCAGCCGAGTCCGCGCCCAGACACCGTCTGAAGGCATCGTTATAAAACTGGATAAGCTGTGGCCCCCACCACAGGAACATGGGACAACTACTGTGCATTAGCAGGCGCAGGGTAGTCTTCAGCACGGTCGGCCACATCTCAACCGGCCCGAGCGGGGTCTGCGACCAGTCCAGCTCACGTATCGCCGCTCCCGTTTCTCCGCTGTTGGAAAGAAAACTGCGTTCCGCATCCATGGCGCCCGTCATAGCTCCCAAGTTGAACAGAGTGGTAAGAATCACGATTGCTTGGTCAGTGACCGCCAGCGGCGCCTGAATCAACGCGACCAGAAGATTGAGCGTCACGATCCCTGTGATGAAGGCAGCGCGGCTATGCAATGATGGCCGAACCCCAATATCTCATAAGCAATACAATCTCACACATGAGACAGCACCATCCTAATCTGCGTTCCTTTCCAGATAGGTAACTTTGTGTAATAAGGGTTAATGATGGCTATCGCACGTGAAAATGCCACTTGTCTTCAAACAGACCACTTCTCTAATGACGCGAACTGCGGTCATGCAAACTGTCCGGGAAATCCGCTTAAGGAGAACGGCAATCCGTAACCTCGCCAGCACAATAAATCTTTCGGCACCTTGGAATAAGTGAGACCGGCTCACCTGAACTGCGCCCTGCACTGGTCGCACGCTGCTTCAGGCCTGCCAGCCATTTGACGACTTACGCAATCTTCGAGGAGAGTGATAGAGAGTTATGGTTTCCCCCCGAATGGGCCGGCATTGTGCGTACCGGTGAGTCGATTCACATTGCAGGGGGAAAATGGCAGTAATTCGCTTGAGCCCAAATGGCGGGCGAAACTATTCCTGTTACAGGGAGCATCCTGCCAAAGGAAAGCACCAGCCCGTCATGGGTTCATGATGGCGAGGAAGCGTGCAGTGCATCGGAGAATGATACAGGCTGCCGCAACGCAGTAATTGCCAGCCTGTCGGTAGGATAAAAACAGGAGCGGCCCAACTTGTCGATGGTACCGGCCCGGTCCAGTACATCCCAGACCTGTTTTTTTACCGCACTCACATGAAGCGTTATGCCTTCGTTCTTCAGGGTGGTGTAGAGCGACTCCATCGCCTCTACGCCGCTCGCATCGATCTCGTTGATACCATTGGCGCACAACAGCACCCGGCGTACCTCAGGACGATCAACGCGGGCTGCACCGATGAATCGCTCCAGTGTCGCTCCTGTCAGGAAATCCAGCGCCGAATCCATGCGTACCGCCAGAATATCCGGTGCCACAGGTGCCAGGTCGAAACGCTGGCGGTCTCGCATGGTTCCATCGGCATGCTCGGCGACTTCAATAACACGAGGGCGAGTGTGACGATAGAGGAAAAGTGCCATGGTTATGCCTACCCCTGTAAACACGCCCAGATGCAAACGCGGCATGAATATCAAGGTCGCCATCAGCGTGATGACAGCGACCCAGCCATCGCCTTTCGAAATGACATATATGCGCCTGAATGCCAGTGGCTCAATGAGCTTTAGCACGGGCACGATAATCAGTGCGGCCAGCACCGAATACGGCAGATAGGCCAGCACCCCGGTCAGAAACAGCAGGCTGAACAGCACGCACAATACGGACACCAGGTTTGCCCACACCGTCTGCGCTCCTGCGTACAAATTCAAAGCAGAACGCGAGAATGAACCGCTGACGGGGAAGGCTCCACACAAGCCACTGCTTATCTTTGCCATCCCCTGGCCGATCAACTCCTGGTTCTCATCCCAGATCTCATTACGCCTGCGCGCCAATACACGTGCGCTTGACATGGCTTCGGTAAAACTGAGCAGCGCCAGGATCAATGCAGCCGGCAACAATTCACGATGGGCGTCCAGACTGATCGATGGCGGCAAGGAAAAATCCGGCAGACTCTGCGGCAAGGTGCCGACCACGCGCGCGCCAAAAGAGGCATAGTCCACTGCCCAGCTCGCACTGATGCCCAGCGCCGTGACCATCAGTGCCCCGGGAAGTCGCGGCAGGAAACGCTGAAAAAGCAGCAGCAATATCAGGGCCGCCAATCCGAATGTCATGGTAAGGGCCTGACCTGAAGAGGGGGCGATCAGGCTGGTGATTCCCTGCTGCCAGCCGGCTGACATATCCAGGCCCAGCAGATGCGGTAACTGGGAAAAGATAATAATGACGGCCGCCGCATTGATAAAACCGGTCACCACCGGCTGCGAAACGAAATACGTGATCTTGCCGGTCTTGAATACACCCAGCAGCAGCTGGATCAGGCCGGCATACAGCGCCAGCCAGATAGCCAATGTCACCCAGTTATCGGTACCCGGAATAGCAAACGCCCCCAGCGAACCAAACACAAGGATGCTGGACAAGGCCGTAGGACCTACGGCAAGCAGAGCGGACGATCCCCACAGCATGCCGACGACTCCTGGCAGAAGTGCGGCATACATCCCCGTCTGCAAGGGCATGCCTGCCAGTGCCGCATAGGCAAGGGCCTGGGGCACCAATACCAGCCCAACGGTGATACCCGCGAGCACGTCCTGGCTCAGCGTTGCCCTGTCGGGCCGCTTCCAATTCAAAAAAGGGAAAAAGCGGGCAAGCTTGGGAGAGACGTCCATGCGGGGCAAACCATCATTAATTCAAACCAGGCACCGTTAGCCAGGCAAGAGGGTAACATGCCAATCATGCAATGCCTATGTTCCCAGCTCCACTGGGGCACGGCACAGACATCATACGATACTGGCCTGCCTTCGCAACTGCAGGCACAATACACGTGACACCTGCATCGTCCCAGATATACGTGATACTTCGGAAAGACATGAACGCATCCAATCCCATCATCAACTGTACTGCTTACAAGCAGGGTAAGAAGCTGAGCAACGTCGGACTGGAGGACATCACTCAAGTCCTGCAGGACAAGGATACATTTGTATGGGTAGGGCTGCTCGAACCGGACCACGATATGCTGAAAAGGCTGCAGGAGTTATTCGGTTTGCATGAGCTCGCGATCGAAGATGCCAGCAAGGCCCACCAGCGTCCCAAGCTGGAAGAATATGGGGATACCTTATTCATCGTGCTGCATACCGCCACACCGGGGGACCACGAGCATCAAACCATAGCGTTCGGCGAAACCCATGTCTTCATGGGACCTCGTTTTCTGGTCACTATCCGCCATGGCAGCACTATCGGCTACAGCAAGGTCAGGGTGAGGGCAGAGACCACGCCGGACAGACTGGCACGCGGCCCCGGCTTTGTGCTTTACACCATCGTCGATTTCATCGTCGATCAGTATCAGGTCTGCATGGATGGCTTGCAAGAGCGCTTCCGTCAGCTCGAACAGCAATTGTTCACGCCCAACCCACATGTAGATCATCTTCAGGATTTCTATCATCTGAAGAATGAACTGATGACCTTGCAGGCTGCTGCCACGCCGCTTAGTGAAGTCTGTACCCAAGTGGTACGTTTTCATAGCGGCATCGTGCATAAGGAAAGTCACGTGTACTACCGCGATGTGCTGGACCATGTTGCGCGCGTCACCCAGGCGGCCGACCGCATGCGTGAAATGATCAACGCCGCCATGCAGGTAGCGTTGGCCCAGGTCACGATACGTCAGAATGAAGTGGTAAAGCGGCTTGCGGGCTGGGGGGCGTTACTGGCCGTACCCACGGTGGTATTCAGCCTGTACGGCATGAACTTCGACTATATGCCTGAATTGCACTGGCGCGGCAGTTATCCCGTTTTACTGGGAGGCGTTACTGCCGTGTGCTTTCTTCTATACCGCCGCTTGAAGCGGGCACGCTGGTTATGAAAGGCCAGCGTGCCCTATGCTTAATGCAGCTTACATTTTCTAAGCCGCCTTATATGCCGTAGCGCTGGCCCAGTAACTGTTGGGCCATGGCCTGGGTGGCTGCGATGGTGTCACTTCCTTCCGGATGATGAAATACCACAGTGTGGCGGGAATTGATTTTATCTGCATCATCCAGATCGCATACGTGGATGGTGGCCATCAGTGTATTGTGTGCAATGCTTTCAATGCTTGCCTGGGCTTTCCACAAGCCCACCTTCCAATTTAATACCGTCATTTTTTCCTACCTTTTTCTTGTTATAAATTATCTCTCGTATCCGTTCTCGTCCGGCACACGGAAGGCAATACATTAATCTTGTCGCAATCGGAGGCGTTGATTTCCCTCAGTGGCCCATCGGGTAGTGGCTCTCTTCGCACTTTTAGTCTGGGGCGACTTACAACGCCGACCCCACGCCAAGTCCTTCATCACCTTATAGGACGCATGTTCTGATGCTTGGAGGCCTTCGTTTAGCCATCGTTTAGGCAAAACAAAGACCTCCAACGTTGCAGCTGGAAGAGCGTGATTCAGCAGAAATAGAAGCTTCATCGAGCGGCAGAGTTTATATAAACCGTCGCTCTCTTAAGCATTCAGGCTTATTGCGGCTGAATATTGGACGCTAGTTTCCCTTTGGGTCCTTGGGTGATTTCGAAACTGACTCGCTGCCCTTCCTTGAGCGATTTGAAACCGCCGGACTGGATGGCTGAAAAATGCGCAAAGATATCTTCTGTTCCGTCATCGGGAGCAATAAAACCAAAACCTTTGCTGTCATTGAACCACTTCACTACGCCTGTTGCCATGATGCACTTCCATTCAAGAGGTAGACCATCTTACTGACGCTCCCTGCATCCAGTTTAATCATCCTTTTTCATCAAGGAAAAACCATCTCTCATGTTCAAGGAGCTTGCCCTATCGACAAAAACGCGCCGGGAAGGTTCGATAATTTTTCAAATCGGATTTTTGTTCCTCTCAGGATGGGGATAAACAAAGTCATGTCCTTACAATTTTCTTTTTCTCCCCCTCGCCTCTTATCTATTCCCCGGGGCTGGAATAAAAGAAGGAAAAAGACAGTCTGAAGAAAACCAGCCACTGCTTGATCTATGCAGGGAAAGCGGTATGCGAATTGCTTCTGCGTGCCCGCTTCAACTCAAAAGGAGATTGTCATGAACATCCATGCTGCCGCACTCGCTGCGTCCCTCGTACTCGCATTTGCCACGCCGCTCCATGCCCAAACCCCATCGGACAACTCCCGCACCAATGAACAGCGAGCCGCTGGCACCCCTACTTCATCAGGCGACAGCTCGCAGGACAAGCAACAATCCGCCAAACAGCAATGCAACGATATGCAGGGCAATGCCAAGACCATATGTAATGCGGAGACGGAGGGACAGAAGAAGATTGCAGAAGCACAAAACAAGCTGACTCAGCACGATTCGCCCCAGAATCGCCTGGAACTGGCTGAAACACAAGCCGATGCTCAGTTTGAAGTAGCGAAAGCTCGTTGCGGAGATCAGATTGGCGATGCAAAAAAGGCCTGCGAAGACGAAGCGAAAGCCATGCGTGACCTTTCCAAGGCACGCGCAAAACGACAGGCACTTGCTCAGGCCGCCGGTCCCACTACCCAGGGTGGCTCAACCAGTACTGGCAGTTCCAGCTCTGCAGGAGATGCCAGGTCTTCAGGTAATACAGCAGGCATGAATTCCGGCAATACCTCGAGTCAGCCTACGCCTTCTGCGGCGCAACCAACCACTCAACCTCAAACTGCCCCCCAAACCACTCAACCCTCATCCCAATAAGGCTCATCGGTATGAGATCGGTATGAGATCTGTGAACCTCCTCCCAAGGAGGTTCACAGATAATGACATACGGGAAGTTTCCGCCATGACTCATCAGGCAAACTGAAATCATGTTCGCTTCTCATCGTGGCAGACTTATCTCATAACCGCGATCAAGATGGCCACAATCGCCCCTGCCAGGCCAATGCCGCCTATCCACGAGGCGATCTTGATGCGATTTGCTACCCGCGATAAATCGGTGGACAAATGCAGTATTCGCATTTCAAGATTTTCCAGCGAGGCTTTATGGGCTGCGGTGTCAGTACGCCCCTCCTCCAGGCTTTCATTGGCAACTTTTAATGCTTGCTGCAATTCAGACAAGCGATGTGCCAGCCCCTGGTTTTGTTCGGTCAGATTTTTAAGGGTTTCCGCCTGAGCCATGCCGGCAAATTCCAAGGCTTCCAGCCTGCCAGCAACATCTTTGGCAGCTTCCTTCACTTCCACGACATCTTCGAATTTAATGGGCTCTGCATAGGCTTCCACCTTGATTTCCGCCTCCTCCGGACGAAGGGGTGTTCTCTCGCCATGGTTAGCCCCCTTAGCATCCGACCGCTCACCACGTATCCATTTTTCATACCAGCCTCGGGCAGCCTCGATGACGTGAGGCCGCTGTGGAATAACTTTATCCCAGGGAATGGGCATTGCTTCCTCCATGTCAATTCATTGAACATGCGGGTATGACCAGAACACGCTGGGATAGTGGCAAGGAAGAAGAATAAGCGCAACCCGGCAAACCCTACGAATACACCGCCAGAGGGGAAGCAAAGAGGAGCGGGGCGCTGCTCAAGCCAGGCTTTGGCGACGGCTTAAGAGTGATTCATAGGTATAGTTCTGCAAGATCAGCTGATGTAATTGGCTCAGTGATGAGAACTCGACACCGCACAGATAACAGGGTGCGCTTTTATTATGCCCATCGGTACTGACACTGACATTTCTGATCACTGCCTGTAGCTGCAAGGCTTCCCCTTCTTCTTTTCCTATATAGGGAAGCATGAAAGAAAGCGTTACCTGCTCCCCGACCTCGCCGCATTTCTGTGCCGCCTCAATCAAGGCGCCCTTAACGCTGAGATTGCGAAGCGCCACACTGACCTGCGGCGAGGCACTTCCGCTATTCACCTGAAGCTGAGAGGGTAATGCTGTTTTCACACGCAACGCCGAGCGCAAGTTGCTAGCACGTATAGCCCCCGGGAAGCTCACATGCATGTAAAGCACCGGGTTATTAAATAAGCGCAGCACCGTCACATCGAATGCGAAAACCTTCACGCCAGAAAAAGCCCGAATCGTAAGTTTTTCACCGATACGAAAAGCGATAGGATCGACGCGGGAATCGGGCATACGCACGATCAGGTATTCTCCGTACGAATAACCAATCAAACTGGAAATAACCTGAACCGGTTTTACATCACGAACGATTTCCAACTGCAACCGAGTACCGACCTGCAGATAAAGAGAGTCAAAGTCGACCCCTTTATCACTTTTTTCTTTTGGGGAATTCATGCAAAAACTTGTTCGATACTTATCTATCAGGGCGTGGCCTGATAAGAACCATTAGGGATCTTCCTGCCAAGGACCAGCTTTTAGCCACCAATCTTCGAAGAAAGGGGCTTGAAGAAGCAGAATTGAGGTTTACGTCTGCATTTAACGGATGCAAAGCAAAAAACTTTAACGAAAAGTAGGTTGTTTTATCTCAGGCAGCAGTCAACTTTCCTGAAACAACCTCAATACAAACTAGCTGCAGCCACGTCTTTGGCATCGCTTCTTTTCTTACATCGCGCTTTACAGAAACCGAAAATCACTCCGATAACGCGAACGTGAAACCCATGGCCTATGAGTATCGGCGCTACAATTACAACCGTCCCAACAAATCAAAATGTTGCGGCTCCAGATAACACCACTCGCCCTCCTCCAGCCCCAAATCTTCCAGCCTTAAATCGCCAATTGCAATGCGCCGCAGCGCCGCACAATGGTTACCCGCCGCAGCGAGCATACGCTTGACCTGATGATATTTTCCCTGGGCGAGTACGATTTCAATGTCATGCTCCCCAACCTGGCGGCAGGAAATCGCAGCGAGCGGTGCAGGTTCGTCATGCAACTGAACACCGGATAACAGCTGGTTCACCAATGTATTAGTAACCGGCATATCGGTGGTTGCCCGATACAGTTTCGGCACATGGCGTCGTGGCGACGACTGTGCATGAATAAAAGCGCCGTCATCGGACAACAGCAACAAACCGGTCGTATCATGATCAAGCCGGCCCACTGGCTGCACATCCCGCCAGGTGAACTGTTCAGGCAACAGGCTTAATACACCGGGATGATGGCTGGGCTTACGGGAACATTCGATATTCGGCGGCTTGTTCAAGGCAATATAGACATGGTCCCGATATTCCCACTCTTCGTCGAATACGGTGAGCACCAAGCCATCCGTTTCAAAAGCCGTGCGGTAATTCGTCGCAGCCTCGCCCGCGATGATTACCTCGCCGTCCTCGATCAACTGCCGACAATATTTGCGCGTACCAAAACCCTGCGATTGCAGGATACGATCCAAAGTCATTTTTGTCATAAGGCGAACTGTAGCAGAACCCTCATTTCTTTTCTGCCCGATTCCTTTCCGCTTGCGAGCGACAGCACTCCCTCATCTTGCAGACAACGCTAGAAGATCATCCGCGATCAATGCAGGGAAATTTATTGCAC
>JAEZLB010000101.1 GCA_023435945.1 Pseudomonadota bacterium
GTCATAACGAGGGCATCTCCCTGAAAAATGGGCGAGTCACGGCTCGCCCATTCGTTTTCTATTTTTATTGCGGATTCATCTCGACCACGATGCGGGAAGGATAGCTGGCACCGCCCTGGCCGATCGGAAAACCAAATCCGAAACCGACACCGACACGACTTCCTCCCGTTCCGCCCCCTATGCCTACGCTCATGTTGGAGCTGCCAGGGCCAGGTGTCGCACGATAGAGCACTTCCGAAGTACGGTAACCAGCCTTATTGCACACCACGCGCAAGTCTCCGCGTGGTGCGCCTATGGGTGCAGTGCCGGGCGTTTTCACTTTCCAGCTGCCTGCGTCCGTAGTCACCGTGCATTCCGCATCGACAATGGTCTGTCCGGCGTGAGTAGTCTGTATCTCAACACCGCTGTCGGTACTCGGCGTCGCGCAGGCCGCCAGCCCCAGCGATATCAGTAGAACCGCATAGCGCATAATTTTCCTCAGAAATTAAGAGAACGTTTGTCGACCGCCAGTGCCGCCTCCTTCATGGACTCAGACAGCGAAGGATGAGCATGGCAGATTCGCGCGATATCTTCCGACGATGCGCGAAATTCCATCGCCACCACAGCCTCGGCAATCAGTTCCGATGCCATCGGGCCTATCACATGCACGCCCAGGATTTCATCGGTTTTAGCATCAGCGAGGATTTTCACCATACCGGTCGTGGCGCCCAGCGCTCTCGCACGGCCATTGGCCATGAACGGAAAGGTACCGGCCTTGTAATTGACTCCTTCCGATTTAAGCTGCTGCTCGGTCTTGCCCACCCACGCGATTTCCGGTGAGGTATAGATCACCCACGGTATGGTGTTGAAATTCACATGACCATGCTGTCCTGCAATCCGCTCGGCGACTGCCACGCCCTCTTCCTCGGCCTTGTGGGCCAGCATGGGGCCGCGCACCACGTCCCCCACTGCCCATACATTGGGCAGGCTGGTCCGGCACTCCGCATCGACAGCGATGAAGCCGCGCTCGTCCAGTTTGAGACCTATACCCTCGGCATTCAAACCCTCGGTATTCGGCACCCGCCCTATGGAGACGATCAGCCTGTCGAATACCGTTTGCTGAGCCTTGCCTTGGTTATCGGTATAGTCAACCGTAACCTGATTCTTGCCGGGAGTGATGGACGTGATCTTCACGCCCAGTTGAATCGTCAGTCCCTGCTTGATGAAAAGCTTGTAGGCTTCCTTGGCGATCTGTTGATCCACAGCACCCAGAAAATCGGGCAGTGCTTCCAGTATCGTCACTTCAGCGCCGACACGACGCCATACGCTGCCCATTTCCAGTCCGATCACGCCGGCTCCAATGACACCCAGTTTCTTCGGCACTGACTCGATTGCCAGCGCGCCGGTATTGGACAGGATCAGCTTTTCATCGAAATTCACGCCAGGCAAGGCTCGCGGATTGGAACCGGTGGCGATGATCACATGCTTGGCCTGCAGGGTTTCTTCGGTGGCACCGCTCACCTTGATGAGATAGGCGTTGCTTTCCTTCTTGTCGAAAGAACCGCGGCCATGAAAAAAACTGACCTTGTTTTTCTTGAACAGGTACAAAATGCCTTCATTATTCTGCTGCACGACCTTGTCCTTGCGTGCCAGCATACGCTTGATGTCCACAGTCAAGCCCTGAACCGTAATGCCGTGGTCGGCGAAGGCATGACCGGCATGCTCATAGTTTTCGGAAGACTGCAGCAAGGCCTTGGAAGGAATACAGCCGACGTTGGTGCAGGTGCCGCCCGGCGCCGGGCCGCCTTTGCTGTTTTTCCATTCATCGATACAGGCCGTGGAAAAGCCCAGTTGTGCAGCGCGAATCGCTGCAATATAGCCGCCGGGTCCGCCCCCGATGACGACCACGTCAAATTCTTTTGCCATAAGCTTTACCCCTAAGAAGTGAGCAAGGCCGTGTCATTCGACACGGCCCGACATTACAGATCCAGCAGCAGGCGAGCCGGATCCTCCAGGGCTTCTTTCATCGCCACCAGACCTAGTACCGCTTCGCGACCATCGATGATGCGATGGTCGTAAGACAGCGCGAGGTAATTGATAGGACGTATCACAATCTGACCATTCTCGACCACCGGACGCTCCTTGGTGGCGTGGATGCCGAGAATCGCAGATTGAGGCGGATTGATGATGGGCGTAGAGAGCATGGAGCCAAATACGCCGCCGTTGGAAATAGAGAAAGTGCCGCCGGTCAGCTCTTCCAACGTGAGCTTGCCATCTTTGGCCTTGGCACCATATTCGCCGATTTTCTTTTCGATCTCGGCAATGGTCATCTGGTCTGCATCGCGCAGGATGGGAACTACCAGGCCGCGCGGGGAACCAACCGCGATACCGATATCGAAATAACCGTGATACAGAATATCGTTGCCGTCCACGGAAGCGTTCAGAATCGGATATTTCTTCAAGGCTGCCACAACCGCCTTCACAAAGAAAGACATGAAACCCAGCTTCACGCCATGTTCCTTCTCGAAGCGATCCTTGTACTTGCTGCGCAAGTCGAGCACCGGCTGCATGTTCACTTCATTGAAGGTCGTCAGGATCGCGTTGGTTTGCTGCGACTGCACCAGGCGTTCCGCGATACGCGCACGCAGTCGGCTCATTGGCACGCGTTCTTCAGGACGCTCACCCAGATTGGGGAGTGGGACATTAACCGATTGCAGTGCAGGTTTCGGGGCTGCAGCGGGACCCGAAGCCGGTTTTACCGGCGCGGCAACAGGCGCTGGTTTCTTGTCCAGCATGTTGATGACGTCGCCCTTGGTCACGCGGCCGCCACGACCACTGCCCTGTATTTCATCGGCGGACAACTGGTTCTCTGCCATCATCTTGGCAGCGGCAGGCATCGCGACACCGCTGGCGGAGGAAACCGCCGATGCGGCAGCAGGTGCCTGGGCTGGCCCCGCCGCAGCCGCTTCCTTCTGGGCGGGTGCTTCGCCCGCTTTGGCTTCCGTATCAATGCGCGCAATGACTTCGCCGGATACGACGGTATCGCCATCCTGCTTGACGATTTCCAAGATGACTCCGGCATCGGGAGCCGGTAGTTCCAGTACGACTTTATCGGTTTCGATGTCGATCAGATTCTCGTCCCGCTTGACGGCTTGACCGGATTTTTTATGCCACTGCAGCAACGTCGCTTCAGAGACGGATTCTGATAATTGAGGAACTCTCACTTCTATTATTGCCATTTAACGCTCCGTTTCGGTTTGTTCTGACACGGCCCCAGCTTCTGGGGCCGTGCAGGGTTATTTGGTGAGGGTAAAACCTTTGATTTTGGAAAAAGCACCTTCTATCAGCGCTTTTTGCTGAGCAAAATGCTTGTCGTAGTAACCGACTGCCGGCGATGCACTGGCTGGACGCCCGGAATACGCGAGCTTCTGACCTTCCGACATGTTCTCCAGTAGATTGTGCTGGATCTGGAACCATGCGCCCTGATTCTGCGGTTCATCTTGCACCCAGACCAGCTCGGTCGCGTTGGGGAATTTCTTCAGCTCCGCAGAAAATGCCTTGTGCGGGAATGGATAGAGCTGCTCGATGCGGATGATGGCCACATCGCTGGCGCCACGTTCGCGTCGTGCATTGGCCAGGTCGTAATAAACCTTGCCAGAGCAAACCAGCACACGTTTTACTTTCTGGCCATCGATGTCCGCATCCACTTCGCCTATCACGGTCTGGAAAGTACCCTTGGCCAGATCGGACAAAGGTGAACCTGCATCCTTGTTACGCAGCAGCGACTTGGGAGTCATCACGACCAGCGGCTTGCGGAAGGTGCGCAGCATCTGGCGGCGCAACAAATGGAAAATCTGCGCAGCCGTTGTGGGTTGCACCACCTGCATGTTGTTGTCCGCGCAGAGTTGCAGGAAACGTTCGAGACGGGCCGACGAGTGTTCCGGTCCCTGCCCCTCATATCCGTGCGGCAGCAGCATGACCAGGCCCGAGGCGCGCCCCCACTTTACCTCACCGGAGCTGATGAACTGGTCGATCACGACTTGGGCACCGTTGGCGAAGTCGCCGAACTGTGCCTCCCACACAGTCAGCGTATTAGGTGCAGCAGTCGAATAACCATACTCAAACGCGAGCACCGCTTCTTCAGACAGAACCGAGTCGATAATCGCGAATGGCGCTTGCTGATCCGAAATGCGAGACAGTGGCACATGCACACCCAGATCCCAGCGTTCACGGTTCTGATCATGCAAGACTGCATGACGATGCATAAAGGTACCGCGGCCAACGTCCTGACCGGTAATACGCACTGGATAACCCGAGGCGACCAAGGATGCATACGCCAGATGCTCACCCATGCCCCAGTCCAGGTTCATTTCACCGCGTCCCATAGCGGCACGGTCGCTCAATACCTTTTCGACCAGCGGATGCAGCTTGAAACCTTCCGGTACGCTGACGATACGCTCGGCAAGACGCTGCAGTTCCGTGACCGGCAATGCCGTATCAGCATTGTCTGCCCATTTCTTGTTCAGGAATGGCGTCCAGTCGACCGCGTACTTGCCCTTGAAATTGGAAATGACGGGATCTATCGTGTGCTTGCCTGCGTCCATGGCTTCGCGATAGGCATGCACCATTTCCTCGCCTTCCTGCTCGGTCAGCACACCCTGGGCAACCAGCTTGTCCACGTACATCTTGCGGGTACCCGGATGCTGGGCAACCTTCTTGTACATGAGAGGCTGAGTCAGTGCAGGCGTATCCTGCTCGTTGTGCCCCAGCTTACGGAAGCAGACGATATCCACTACCACGTCTTTCTTGAACTGCATGCGGTAATCGAGCGCAATCTGCATCGCATACACCACGGCTTCCGGATCGTCGCCATTCACATGCAGCACCGGCGCTTCGATCATCTTCACCACGTCCGTGCAGTACAAGGTGGAGCGGGCATCGCGCGGGTCGGACGTGGTAAAACCGATCTGGTTATTGATCACGATATGCACCGTGCCGCCGGTTCCGTAGCCACGAGTCTGCGCCAGATTCAGCGTTTCCATCACCACGCCCTGCCCGGCAAAGGCAGCATCACCGTGCACCAGTACCGGCAACACTTCGTCGCCGAAACGATCGCGGCGCCTGTGCATGCGCGCCTTGACCGATCCTTCCACCACGGGATTGACGATTTCCAGATGCGAAGGATTAAAAGCCAGAGACAGATGGACCGGACCGCCCGGCGTCGACACGTCGGCGGAAAAGCCCTGATGGTATTTCACGTCACCCGCCGGCAGATTGTCAGCATGATGGCCTTCGAATTCCGCGAACAAGTCCTTGGGCATCTTGCCCAACGTATTGACCAGCACGTTCAGTCGCCCACGGTGTGCCATACCGATCACGATTTCCTGTACGCCTTTTTCACCGGATCGCCTGATCAGTTCGTCCAACCCGGCAATAAAGCTCTCACCGCCCTC
>JAEZLB010000137.1 GCA_023435945.1 Pseudomonadota bacterium
CGCTAAGAGCAATTAGCGTCGACGCACGGCGATTTCCCTCCGGAAGACACCTTGCTTCCTGGCTGGGCCTCACCGCCCGTGAACACTCATCTGGCGAGCGACGATGCTTGGGTGGCATCAGCAAGCGAGGTGACGTGTACTTGAGGACGCTGCTTATTCACGCCGCTCGTTCCGCGCTTCTCGCGGCCGGGCGTGCCGCACGTGCCGACCGTCCTCTGACGCGAGTACAGACCTGGGTCCTCGAGACCGAGCGGCGCCGTGGTCACAACAAAGCCGCTGTCGCCTTGGCGAACAAGCTCGCTCGCATCGTGTGGGCGACGTGGGCTCACGATCGAGCATTCAACGGGAACTGGAACTGCGCTGTCATGCACTGACCCGCCGGATCCAACCGTGTCGTGACTTACCGATGACCCCATCCCATGCAAGCTGCATTTGAAACAATCGCGATCATGAGTCAGCGGAACGGCCGCTGGCGCGGTGAAGCCGACAATTCGCCTGGCCATCAAGACCTCCAAGTCTGTGATTGGCTCCGCGCCGGCGACTTTCATGATGTCCAGGACCCTACGTCCCAGAGGATTTACTGGTCCGCAAACAGGACGAATACGTGGCTGCAGCCGATTTCCGCCCCCTGGCCCCCCCTTCAGAGGACCCAGAGTCTCCTTCACGTTTGTTTCTCAGGATACTTGCAGGAGGAGTCCATACGTGGCGAATTGTCAGTCAAGCGGCAGCTGGGAGCTGATGAGGCCGCGGCAATGGAATCGCCACTGATACTCTCTAGGGCGAAGCAAGCTGCGACTCGCAGCAGCGGCCTTGCAGATCGGAGTGCGGCCATCTAATGACGCGTGAACGCGATCGCCATTGTAATAGTCTTTGAACTGCAGAAGCTTCCGTTCTAGATCTAACGCGCCCCAGAAAGCGCCGGCAGTCGAAGCGAGGGTTCCGCCGCTTCATCTCGACGATCGCCGCGACCAGTTCTGGGCCAGGTCCTTTCGGGCTGGGCTTCCGCCGGCGCTTTGGCGTGAAAAGCCTGCGGTACTTTCGCTTCACCAGGGCGTCATGAAACCTCATGAGGGTGGCGGGCCGAAGCACGATAGCCGCACGAATGGGGCGAGCTCAACGCATCAGGTCCGCCGGACCATCTCGACTAGAAGAAGCCGGGAGCCCTCGCCTGGCTCCCAACCGGATCGCTCAGTTCTGGACGGTCAGAGCGTCACTGGCTCGCTCACCGGTCGACTCCAGCGAGCTCGTCAGATTCTTCGCTTCGCGCCAGTCGTTGCGAAGCTTGCGCCAATGCTCGTTGCGAGTCGCGTGCGCAGAATCCGCGCTTTCCTCCCCGTTGATCCAGAACGCCATCCAATCCATCGCCAACTCCATGGCCGCCTGCCGTTGCCGCGGGCGTACCAGCACGTGCGGCGCCTCCTTATAGAGGACAGCCTCGACGGGCCGACGCCGTATGGACAAGCCGCCGTACGGTTCCAACATCAACAGCGAGGAAAGGACGGCTGGCGCGTAGTGCTGAGTGATCAACAGCGGCGTTTCCATGCGATCCAGATTGAAACCTGGCGCCTCCGCCAACCACGACTGCTTGTTCGACCAGAAAGAGCCGCCGCCTGCGTACTGCTGTTCGAACTCTTCGAATTGAGCAATTTCGCGCGGAAAGATCACTCCGACGGTCGCGTACTGAATGTAACTCGCATCGAATGAATCCTGCACGATGGCCGCGGCCGGCACGAACTCCTTCGCGTGGGTTGCCACGTAGTAGGTCATGTAACCCATTCGCGAAAACCCCATGACACCCACGCGCTGCGGATCCACGAGAGCGCGCCCCTTCAGGTGCATGACCGCACCGTCCACGCCCGCGACCATGTTCGATCCTTCCTCGGCGGTTCCCATCACCCCTCTTTCCCCTCCCAACGGATCCAAGGTGAGCACGGCGAATCCGCGGGCTGCCATCGCCTGCGCGGCGAACCCGGGGCGATAACTGCCGCCGTCCGGCAGGAAGAACTCCGGATCGTTGTCGCAAATCTGGATGATGAGTGGATGACCTTGCCGCGGCAGTGGGCTCGACGGCAGTACCATCAACCCGTGCCACTCATGTCCGTTGCGATCCGACCAACTAATCCGCTGCGCGGGCGATCTGCGAACCTCATCGAGTATCGGATCCGGCGGCATGAGCTCGATCTGTCCTCGATCGTTCGAAGCGATCAGGCGTGGCGGTTCGTTCAGCGACTGACGGATCTGCACCGAAAGATTTTTCCCGAGGCGACCAGCCGATGCAGCGGACGCAGGCGCGGGAGCTCGGCGAGCGACCCATTGCTTTTGAGAGAGCGAGTACACGGTTGCGTGTTCAATCGGGTCTTTCATCCACGAGGCGCCATACGTGACGATGAACTCGCGGCCCGGTTTCAACCAGCGAACATCGGCTCTAGGCGGGTAGACCTCACCCTCGGGTGCGGCAGGCAGACGATCCACCACTCGATAGGCCCCGGTGGTCACGTCCAACTCCAGCACATACGACGTGCCGAGACGCTCGGGTCTGTCCGCCTGCATCGGCAGCATGCTGTTGACCAGAAGGACACGGCGCGAATCGGGAAACCACAGCGCTTGCGCTGAAGTCCAGTTGCCAACGACGGCGCCCGTTGGCGCATCGATGGCAGTTTTCTCGCGACCAGTATCGATGTCGACGATCGCGAAATATCTCCACACCCCCAGCGGATCCCGGTTCGTGCTGCGATATTCACGCCAGGCCGCCGGTGCTTCGGTCGGCGGCACGGACCGCTGGACGATGGCGGTTCGACCGTTCGGAGACACTGCGGGCTGTTCCAGCCTCACGCCGGCGGCCGTCTGAGCGGGACCGATCTGACGGACCGTGCCATCAGCAAGGCGCACGAATGCTCCGTACAGGGGCGTTCTGCCGCCCAACGCGGCATACCAATCTGGTTGCCGCATATAAGTCAGTGGGTAGCTGTAGAGCGAGTCTGCGTCCGTTTTCCCTTCATCCACCCAAGCGATGAACACCAGCACATCGCCTTGCATCGAATAGCTCTCCACACTGAGCGGCGTGCTCGTCAATGCCGTGACGGTATCCGTGTAGAGATCCCAGCGCATGACTTGCCGAACGGCATCGCCCTCCGCGGCGAGATACGTGATGGCAGAGGAATCATGTAGCCAGCGCACATCGTACAAGCCCCGCTCACGAATCGACTTCGAACGGATCGTACGCTGCCATCTCGGAGTGGGCGGAGTGCTTGCGCGCATGTTCAGCGTCGCGCTGACGGCGTTCGTTTCGTAAACAGAAATCACGTAGACGTTGCTGTCGTCCGAAAGGTCCCCCTTCTGCGTGATGACGAAGAATCGCCCGCCGTCTGAAGACGCAGTGACATCGGCCTTGATGATGGAGTTGATTCCTATCTCATTCTGAGCAGCCGAGAAATACGTGAGCTCGACCGAGTCCTTCACCGTCCATGGCCGCTCGCCGGCAAAGACGGCGCCGTGCGCCAGAAGAACCAGCCAGGGGCAGACTTGTCGGCAACGATCGAGGAAGTGCATGCGATTGAAGGAGTCCATGAGTTACCACCGTGCGTTCAGCTGAGCGCTGATGAATCGACCGAGTCCACTGGCGTTCACTGCATCGAAGTGCAAGCCCGTGTAGCCGGCGACATAGGGCGGGCTCTTGTCGAGAATATTGACCGCACTCAACTGCACAGTGGTGTCGGGCAGCCACGAATCGGCCCACAGCCGACCCAAGTCGTACTGCACCGTCAGGTCCACGGTGGTCCACGAAGCGACTGTCGAGCGCTTCACTGCGTTGCCGACGGAAGACACCGGGCGCAGGTCGCGATAACCGTCCACATAATTGAGGGCGGTCACCACGTCGAAGCCACCTCGACTGAATGAGAGCGTGCTACGCAAGCGCAGGTCGACCGGGCGGTAAACGTCGTTCAGTTCGTTCGTGCTCGGAACGCCCGGAACCAGGCGCTGACGATTCTCCAGCAGGCGTGAACCGCTCAGCCCGATACCAAAGTTTCCCACTGCGCTCGCGTGCCGATAGCTCAACGAAAGGTCCAATCCGCTCATCCGCACGTCAGCGAGATTTCTGAGCCGGGCATCCAAGATGGCTTCGACGCGGTCCAATGCCTGATTGGCGTCACAAAAATCGTACGTAGCGGTGTAACAACTGACGAACGGAGTACGCTCGATCAGGCTGCGCAGGAAGGTGGGATCCGGCTGGTGCTCGACGACGATGCTGTAAGTGGGATCCAGCAGCACGCCAGACCAATCATAGCTATCCGGGAACGGCGATCTGATGCGTTCGCTGTAGTCGATGTCGAAGTAAGTGGCCGATATGGAAAGCTGCGGCGCGGCCGCGGGACTGAAGTCGAATCCGGCAGTCCAGTTGCGCGACTCCTCCGGCTGCAGACCTACCCCATTTCCTTGCAGCACCAGCGCAGTCACCCATCCCGAGCTGCCGAGAAAGTGATCCTGACCGACGGTGGCGGAACCATTGCCGGAATTCAATTGGTTCAGCAATGGCGCCTTGAAGGATGTGCCCCAGGTGCTGCGAACGATGAGGCCCGCCGTTGGCATCCATGCCAGCCCGATCTTGGGATTGAAGGTCGTGCCGAAATCGCTGTAGTCCTCGTAGCGACCCGCAAGCGTCAGCTCCAGTCGCTCCAGGCCCGTCCGGCGGTTCTGATCACTCACCCACGGAACCTGCACCTCCGCATAGATCGCTGCGATGTTACGATCGAGTCGTGCCGGGTAATCGACGTTTTCCTCCGTGAACTTCTCGCGGCGGGCCTGTGCGCCGAGCGCCAGCCGCACGTCTCCGCCAGGGACTCTTACCAGGGGACCATCTGCCGCTACATCGAGCGAGGCCAGGTTGGATTCATTGCCGAAGCGGGCTCCCAGGATGCCGTTCGCCCAATGCAGGTTGTAACTCATCTGCGAGTCGCTCTGATCGAGCAGACCCGAGACTCTGAGCTGCCAGTCCCGATCAAAGTCGACGCGCAAACCGGCCGATGCGCCGTACTGCCTCACATCGCTGGAGATATCGTACGACGTGGTCGAGTACCCGAAGCCGTTGCGTGTCTCGCGCTCGCTATAGAACAAATCGCCGGACAGCTCGATGCGCTCGGACAGGCGCTGACTGAATACCGCAAGCGCGCTCTGACGCTGCTGTCGCGGGATCAGCCAGAACTGGTTGTAGGATGAGACGTTCGGATCGAAGAAATCGCGATCGATGCCGTCCAGCGGCGTCTTGCGGGTGTAGTCGTAACTCACGAGCGCCTGACCCGAGGCCCACGAATGCCCGAACATCTGGCCCGCTTGCAGTTCGCGATGACTGCCTTCGGTCACGGACCCGTACCGCACGCGCGTCTCGGCCCCTGTGAAGTCCTTGCGCAGAACGAGATTGACGACGCCGCCTACGGCATCGGAACCATAGATCGCCGATGCGCCGTCGGTGAGTACATCCACGCGCTCGATCGCATTCAGCGGAACCAGCGACACATCGACGAACGACCCGTCCCCGGCGGAGGCAAGGCGCCGGCCATTGAGCAGCACCAGGGTCGCATCACTCCCGAGTCCTCGAAGATTGATGCCGGAGCCGTCGTACGTCGATGTCCAGCCGGTGCCCCCTGCATTGTTGCCCACCGTACCGTCCGAAATATTGTTCAAGTTCTGCGGCAGACTCTGAATGAGCTGTTGCGTCGTCGCGTACCCGCTAGCTTCGATATCCTTTCGGTCGAATGTGATCACCGG
>JAEZLB010000166.1 GCA_023435945.1 Pseudomonadota bacterium
CCCTACAGTTTCAGATAGCTCAATGTGTCTGATCGTGAGGTTTTCGCCTCTTCTTCACGTGAGCTGGGCCATCTGGTGGTGTTCTGATAAAGAATCTTTCTCTTTATAAAAATTTCATTTTTTTACCCCTAGCCGTGTGCAGGGTGGCTTAGGCCGGAAGAAATTTGATACGACGTTCGGTGGGGCGTTGACCTTGACATCATTGGAAGGTTTAAACTGCAGGCTCTTACTGAAAGACCTTGGTGTCGAGAGTGCCTTATGGAGATGAGTTTAAAAGTAGAGGGTATGACTTGTGCCTCCTGCGTATCGCGTGTGGAAAAAGCGCTGCTGGCGGTACCCGGCGTGGAAACCGCGTCCGTGAATCTGGCGACGGAAAAGGCCAGGGTCAAGACAGCCCCGAATGTCAGCATGCAGAGCCTGACACAAGCGGTTGAGAAGGCAGGTTATGCCGTGCCTGTCGAAACCACCGAGTTGTCGATTTCCGGAATGACCTGCGCGTCCTGCGTGAACCGTCTGGAAAAAGTCTTGAAGAAGGTGCCGGGTGTGGCCGAGGCATCGGTCAATCTGGCTACCGAGAAAGCGCATATACAGGCCAGCGGCGTCAGCATGGAAGAACTGATGCAGGCAGTGGAACGGGCCGGTTTTGGCGCGAGTTTGCCTGTCGGGGGAAGGAATGCAGGGACTGTTGGGCAATCCAGTTTGCCCGACTGGTGGGCGGTCGCTGTCGCGGCCTTGTTAAGCGTGCCGCTGGTCGTCCCCATGTTGTTGTGGCCGTTCGGTGTGGCGTGGATGCTGCCAGGGTGGGTGCAATGGCTGCTCGCCACGCCGATTCAATTCTGGCTGGGTGCCCGTTTTTATCGCGGCGGCTGGAAAGCGTTACGGGCCGGTACCGGCAACATGGATCTGCTGGTAGCGATAGGCACCAGTGCCGCTTATGGCCTGTCGGTTTATCTGCTGCTCGCGCACGGCATTCATGATGCCGGTCACCTGTACTTCGAAGCTTCTGCCGTCATCATCACGCTGGTATTGCTTGGCAAATGGCTGGAAGCGCGTGCCAAGCAGCAGACGGTAGCGGCCTTGCGAGCGCTCGAGTCGCTGCGTGCAACGGAAGCGCTGGTGCGCCGTGATGGACGGGAAGAGCGCATTCCCGTGGGGGCGGTGCAGGTCGGCGACGTGGTGGTCGTACGTCCGGGAGACCGGATCCCGGTGGATGGCATCGTGCTCGAAGGGGCGAGCCACGTTGATGAGTCGCTGCTGACCGGAGAAAGCCTGCCAGTCTCCAAGCGTACTGGCGACAAGGTCACGGGTGGTGCCATCAATGCCGAAGGTGTCCTGATATTCCGGGCCAATGCCGTAGGAGGTGCCACCATGCTGTCGCAAATCATCAAGCTGGTGGAAGATGCGCAAGCCGTGAAGGCGCCGATACAGCGACTGGTGGACAAGGTGGCAGCGATTTTTGTGCCGGTGGTACTCATCATCTCCGCGATCGCCTTTCTCGGCTGGGGTATGGCGACTGGAGACTGGCAGCAAGCCTTGCTGAACGCCGTAGCGGTCCAGGTGATTGCGTGTCCCTGCGCACTGGGCCTGGCGACACCGACTTCCATTATGGCTGGCACCGGTGTAGCCGCTCGCCACGGCATCCTGATCAAGGACGCGGAAGCGCTGGAAACCGCGCATGCCGTAAAGACTGTGGTTTTCGACAAGACCGGGACGCTGACCGAGGGTAAACCTGCCATCGTGGCACTGGTTCCGCTGGCGTACGATGAAGCTACTGTACTAGCGCTGGCGCAGGCCGTGCAGCAGTACAGTGATCATCCGCTGGCACGGGCCGTGAGGGCGGCGGCCGAGCAACGGGGTATTCCTTTATTGGAGGCGAGTGAAGCGGGCGCCCTGGCAGGAAGAGGCGTACAGGCGCAGGTGGACGGGAGGACGGTTTATCTTGGCAATCGTCGCCTGATGCAGGAACTGCATGTCGATACGCAGGCAGGAGAAGCCCAGGCGGCCAGACAGGAACAGGATGGCAGGACGGTCTCCTGGCTGGCAGTTAAAACGGGAGATCACATTCAACTGGCTGGCCTGATGGCATTCGGCGATACCCTGAAACCGACTGCCGCCCACGCAGTCGCACGTTTGCATGAGATGGGCGTGCGTTCGGTCATGCTGACTGGCGACAACGCAGGGGCGGCAAGGGCAGTGGCGCATACGCTGGGGCTCGATTCATTCCGGGCGGAAGTGCTGCCGGCCGATAAGGCACGTGTCGTCGCGGAGTTGAAGCAGCAGGGAGGGCGAGTCTCCATGGTGGGCGATGGCATCAACGATGCGCCGGCCCTGGCAGCTTCGGATGTGGGGATCGCGATGGGTTCCGGTACTGATGTCGCCATGCAGACAGCGGGCATTACCCTGATGCGGGGCGATCCGGCGCTGGTGGCAGATGCAATATCGATTTCACGCAGGACCTACCGCAAGATCCAGCAGAACCTGTTTTGGGCTTTCATCTATAACGCGATCGGTATCCCGCTGGCCGCATTCGGTATGCTCAATCCTATCCTGGCGGGTGGCGCGATGGCTTTCAGTTCGGTCAGTGTGGTAACCAATGCCTTGCTGTTGCGGCGCTGGAAACCGGATAGCAGCAGGAACGATACGAAAGCCTTAAACACATCGGGAGCACAGGCATGAACATAGGCGAAGCAGCCGCCGTCACCGGCGTGTCGGCCAAGATGATCCGGTATTACGAAAGCATAGGCTTGATTCAGAAAAGCGCGCGCAGCGAATCGGGTTATCGGCGTTATGACGAAAAGGATTTGCACACGCTGCATTTCGTGAAACAGGCGCGTAAGCTGGGATTCTCGCTGGAGCAGATACGGGATCTGCTTTCCTTATGGCAGGACAAGCGGCGTGCCAGCCGCGATGTGAAGGCGATCGCGGCCAGTCACATTGAAGAGCTGGATAAGCGAATCCATGAAATGACAGCCATGCGCGAGACGCTCAGCCATCTTGTCGCCAGTTGCGCCGGCGATCAGCGCGCCGATTGTCCCATTCTGGCTGGACTGGCAGCACCGGCCACCATGCAGGAAGAAACGGGTGCACCGGATAAATCCAGCCATGCATGCTGTTTACCTTCCAACGCCTCCTGAAGACAGGGCGCATGGCCCTATCTGTAAAGGGATAGGGATAAGAAGTAAAGGGTCAGCGGATATCTGCTTCAGCGATCACGGTATAACCTGCATCATCGATGGCGCTCTTTACTGCATCGAGTGCCGCTGACGATTTGACACGCACGATCTTGGTGGTGAGGTCGACATCCACTTCTGCGTTGCCATCCACCCTTTGTACCGCCTTTTTAACGCTGCTGGCGCAGCCGGTGCAAGTCATGCCATCTACACGTAGTTCATACATGGATATTCTCCCCGGGTTAAATTAAAGCGATTGTAGGCCTTCCTGCCATGGGAAGGTCAAGTCCCTATGCTTCCGCTGAAAAGGTGTTTGCCATACGCCGGCATTCGTCCGCGCATTGACGACATGCGGTTGCGCATTGCTGGCAATGATCATGCTGGTGCTTGGCACATTCCTCGCTGCAAGCCTGGCAGATTACCGCACACAAACTGCATAGCGGCCGGACATAGCCACTGCCACGCGACATGAACGCTGCAGCGGTGCGGCAAATCTGGGCGCAATCCATATTGAGCGCGATACAGCGTGACAACATCTTTACATCGGTTTCCTGCAGGCAGCAAACCGAACAGTGTTCGCAAGCGACTGAACAAGCCTGGCAGGCATCGATGCAGGATTGAAAGGAGGAGTGGGGCATGGTTGCTCCTTGCTGAAAGAGAACAGATAACAGGAGGCAGGGATTTATTAGGTCTCCGCCTTGTCTCATGGAGGCGATACTTTCGTAAGAAAAGCAATCAGTATGCTTGTTCCCTCCATAAAAAAATCTCAGTGCGGTTCTTCAGCGGCTTTAAAGGAGCCCGCTTGGACCGTGTTACCCAGGGGAATGTCAGCCTGTTGAAAAAAACTTGCTTCGGCGAAAAGCAATGCGACTCGCCTTTCCATAAATTTACTTTCCGGAAAACAGGTTCTTCATGCTTACCTTCTTTCGGTAGGTATAACCTGATTATGCTGGCGAAGATAAGTATGCGAGTCATCCAAAGGAAGTATGCAATCGGTGCGGAAGTCAATAGTGCGGGAGGAACGCATTTTCGTGTATGGGCTCCCAAGTCCCGGAGCGTGAATCTGATACTGGAATCAGGAGGGCCGCAATCCGCTGCACAGTTTCCCATGACCCGGGAAGAGCAAGGTTACTGGAGTTGTTATGTCCCGCAGGCGCAGGCCGGCATGCTTTATCGGTTCCGCCTCGATGGCCGGGACGATAACTTTCCCGATCCCGCATCGCGTTATCAGCCGCAAGGCCCTCACGGTCCATCACAGATCATCGATATGCAACGCTTCGAATGGAATGATGCCGATTGGAGGGGAATATCCCGCCGAGACGGCGTCATCTATGAGATGCATATAGGCACCTTCACCAGGGAGGGGACGTTTCGCGCTGCGGCAGAAAAGCTGGATGAACTTGCCGAGCTTGGCATTACGGTACTGGAGATTATGCCGGTAGCGGAATTCGATGGCAGTTTCGGCTGGGGATACGACGGCGTGGCGCTGTTTGCACCTTACCACCACTACGGCACGCCTGAGGAACTATGCCAGCTGATTGACCGTGCGCATGGCTTGGGAATGGGTGTCATTCTTGATGTGGTGTATAACCATTTCGGGCCGAGCGGCTGTTATCACCGGCAGTACGCCGATGCCTATTTTTCCGACGGTTACCAGTGCGAGTGGGGAGAAGCGCTTAATTTTGACGGCAAAGATGCCGGACCGGTGCGAGAATTCTTTCTGGCCAATGCCGCCTACTGGATAAGCGAATTTCATGTCGATGGTCTACGCCTGGATGCGACCCAGCAATTGTTCGACG
>JAEZLB010000182.1 GCA_023435945.1 Pseudomonadota bacterium
ATGCGCGATAGAGCATCGTCAACAGTGTCGTCTTACCGAGGCCGTTAATTCCCACGACCGCGTGAACCCCTCGCCGGAAGGCGTGCGAGATTCCTTGCGAGGATTCGTTTTGGAAGAGCTCGTACTCACGAACTTCGACACGTCGGATGACTGGAAATTGTATCAACTCGCCCTCCAACCGGCACCGTACAACGTATGCTTGTATCTGCGGAAGACAGAGATTTGTGGTTGGCATCCATTTCGGCAACCGAACCGATAGCTTTGTGAGCTAGCAAAACCGCAGCTACTGGATGCGATCAGATCGACGTTGCGGCAACGCTGTGCGCTCGCCGCACGTGACAACCGTCCGCATGTTGGCAAGCCCCCGCGCACGGTTCTGATTCTAGCTCTTCGCCTCGGCTAGATTGCATTCGAACGAGAGTTGGACCCGCGCTACTTCGGCACGCTAAAAATTGCTATCCGCGCTTTTCCCTTGTTTATGGTTCCAAGAAGAGTGCCTGCAAACACACGCTTCTTTCCCTTAGTCGTCGCGAGGCGCCAACCGCGGCTTCCAGTCATCCGTTCGCCTTTTTTTGCTTTCTGCCCCCGGATTGTAATCTCTGCCATTTTCTCCCCCGATTGTGACAGGCCATACTACCATTCGCTAGGAAGCGTGGAAGGTAGAAATCGTCGTCAATACGACCGCGGCAGTCCTGCCCTCTGCTAGTCAAGTGGACCGGTTCAGTACCCTCCCCGTCTGCGACCCCAACTCCTCCGCCAGCGCATTGGCGCAGCCCGCGGTGTTGGCGTCGTCGTTGGTTGGCACGAACCACGCCCCTTCCTTGATCGAAACCACGCCAGCGGCAATACGTGGTGTGACCTTGACCGGCAGCAAGGTCGAGCCGCGATCGTTGTAGATCCGTACCGTCTGCCCATCCACCATCCCGCGCGCCTTCGCATCCGCCGGGTTCATCCACACATCGTCCGGATCGACCCGCGCGAGCAGCGGCTGGTTGCCGTGGATCGAGTGCGTGCGCGCGACTTCGGGCTGCACAGCATCAGCGGGTACTTCGCGTCCGGCTCGACCGGGTCGAACCAGGTCGGGATCGGCGGCATGGCGCCGAGGCCGTAGCGGTCGGGCTTCGCGGCCATCGCCAGGGAGTAGATCTCGATCTGGCTCGACGGCGTCGTGAACCTGTGATTGTCGGGATCGCGGATGTCGGCGGCAAAGGCCACCGCGTCCTCGGGGGGAGCGAAGCGGGCGACGCCTGCCTCCCTGAAGGCGTCGAAGTCGTCGGCGGCGTCCTTGGTGAGGTCGCGCGGCCACTGCTCCTCGGTCTTGTCGTCGTAGTCGTTGATGCCGAGCCGCTGAGCGAGCTCGGCGAGGATCGCGCGGTCGCCGCGGCGTTCGTACATCGGCTGGATGGCCTGCTTCATGTAGATCGCATAGCGGCCGCCGCCGGCCCGCAGGTGTTGGCCCGGATGGCGAGCGCCTTTCACCCTGAGGGGTGCGACGCTGCTCGATCGGTCTATATAGTGCCGGCAAATGACAGTACCGGCGAATGGCCAAGACATGGCCGGCCACGCCAGCAGTGCTACAATTGGTTTGGCCGCAGATTGCCCGTGTACGCGCCCGTATGGAGTTGACAGGTAGATGAACGACAAGAAGCCGATGCCGGAGGCCGCTGCAGACGAGGAGCCCCGGGATTTCATTCGCGACATGGTCCAGGCCGACCTCGCCAGCGGCCGGGTGAAGGGCATCGTCACGCGCTTTCCGCCGGAGCCGAACGGCTATCTGCATCTCGGCCACGCAAAGTCGATCTGCCTGAACTTCGGACTTGCCGTCGAATACGGCGGCCGCTGCCACCTCCGCTTCGACGATACCAATCCCGTCAAGTAGGAGCAGTAATACATCGACGCCATCAAGCGCGACGTCCACTGGCTCGGCTTCGACTGGGGCGAGCATCTGTACCATGCGTCGGACTATTTCCAGACGTTGTACGACTGGGCGGAGCACCTGATCCGCGCCGGCCTCGCCTATGTCGACGACACGCCCCCCGACGAGATGCGGGCGATGCGCGGCACCTTGACCGAACCGGGCCGTGCGTCGGCCGATCGCGACCGCTCGGTGGAAACCAATCTCAGCCTGTTTCGCGACATGCGCGCCGGCAAGTTTCCGAACGGCGCCTGCGTGCTGCGCGCGAAGATCGACCTTGCTTCCGGCAACATGAACCTGCGCGACCCCGTCCTGTATCGCATCCTGCACGCGCCTCACCCCCGCACCGGCACCGAGTGGTGCATCTACCCGACCTACGATTTCGCCCATGGCCAGTCCGACGCCATCGAGCATGTCACGCACTCGCTCTGTACCCTGGAGTTCGAGGACCACCGCCCGCTCTACGACTGGTGCGTGGACCGCGTCGACCTGGCCGGCCACCCCGAACTGCTCGCCCCGCTCACCGCGAAGGGCCTGCCGAACGTGGCCGCCAAGCCGCGCCAGATCGAATTCTCACGGCTCAACATCAACTACACGGTGATGAGCAAGCGCAAGCTGGTCGCGCTGGTCGGCGAGGGCCTGGTCGACGGCTGGGACGACCCGCGCATGCCGACCCTGCAGGGCCTGCGCCGCCGCGGCTACACGCCGGCCGCATTGCGCCTGCTGGTCGACCGCGTCGGCATCAGCAAGCAGAACTCGGTGATCGATTTCTCGGTGCTCGAAGGCGCGCTGCGCGACGATCTCGACGCCGCCGCGCCGCGCCGCATGGCGGTGATCGATCCGCTGAAGCTGGTGCTGGCCAACCTGCCCGACGGGCACGAGGAAACGCTGGACTTCGCCAACCATCCCAAGGACGAGTCCTTCGGCTCGCGCAAGGTCCCGTTCTCGCGCGAGGTCTGGATCGAACGCGAGGACTTCGCCGAAGTCCCGCCCAAGGGCTGGAAGCACCTGGTGCCTGGCGGCGAAGTGCGCCTGCGCGGCGCGGGCATCGCCCGCGTGGACGAAGTGGTGAAGGACGCCGACGGCAACATCGTCGAACTGCGCGGCTGGCTCGACCCCGAGTCGCGCCCCGGCATGGAAGGCGCCCACCGCAAGGTCAAGGGCACCATCCACAGGGTCAGCGCGAAGCACGCAGTCGCCGCCGAAATCCGCCTCTACGACCGCCTGTTCTCGGTTGCCGATCCGGACGACGAGAGCGAGGGCAAGACCTACCGCGACCATCTCAACCCCGACTCGCGCCGCAGCGTGCGCGGCTGGGTGGAGCCGGCCGCGGCCGAGGCCGCGCAGGAGCAGTCGTTCCAGTTCGAGCGCGTGGGTTACTTCGTGGCCGATCGCCGAGACCACCGCAGCGCTGCCCCGGTGTTCAACCGCAGCGTCTCGCTGCGCGACTCCTGGGCAGTGAAGGCCTGAGCATGCACGCCCTGAGCGCCACCGCCCGACTGTTCGCCTGCGGCCTGCGGCTGCTCGTGGCGGCGGCCTGTGCGCCACGGGCCGGCACCGGCGAGGCCGAGCCGGCCGTGCCGCCGGCGGTCGACATCGCCAGACCGTTCGCGTCGCCCGGCGCCCTGCAGACGCACTGCACGGTGGCCAGCGACTGCGCGGTGAAGAACGTCGGCAACTGCTGCGGCTACTTCCCCGCCTGCGTGAACAAGGACAGCCCGGTCGATCCGGACGCGGTGCGCGCCGAGTGCGAGCGCAACGGCACCAGTTCGGTCTGCGGCTGGAAGGACATCCAGGCCTGCGAATGCACGCAGGGACAATGCCGCGCCGTGGACGGCCCACTGCCGGTGGAGCGCTGATGCTGTACGCCCAGGTCCATCTCACCCTGCCCGCATGGGTGCACGAGCACGTCGATCCCGACCGTCGCTATCCAGGCGACGATGACAAGGTCGGTCTGGCGATCGAGCTGTCGCGGCTCAACGTCGAAGCCGCGACTGGCGGCCCGTTCGGCGCGGTGCTTTTCGATGCCGACGAGCACCGCATCGTCTCGGTCGGCGTCAACCGCGTGCTGCCGCACACCTGCTCGGTCGCCCATGCCGAGACCATGGCCTACATGCTGGCGCAGCAGCGCCTGCAGCGCGCCCGCCTCAACCGCGACCTCGACGACCGCGTGATCGGCCGCTATGCGCTGGCGACCTCGTCGCAGCCGTGCTGCCAGTGTTTCGGCGCCACCGTCTGGGCCGGCATCGACCGCCTGCTGATCGGCGCCCGCGCCGAGGATGTCGAGGCGCTGACCCGCTTCGACGAAGGTCCCCTGCCCGCGGACTGGGTGGGTGAACTGGAGAAGCGCGGCATCGAGGTCGTGCGCGACCTGCGGCGCGACGACGCGCGCGCGGTGCTGCGCCGCTACGGCGAACTCGACGCCGGCCATTACTGAGCCGGTCGCGCAACGCGTCCGCACACGACTTCACGATGACCAGCCAGGGCCTGCTCTGCTACTGCCGCGCCGGATTCGAGCCCGACCTCGCGGCCGAACTGGGCGATCGCGCCGCCGACGCCGGCGTGATGGGCTATGCACGCGCCGAGCGTGGCGCCGGCTACGTGCTGTTCCTCGGCGACGATCCGGCGATGGCCTCGCGCCTGCCCTGGCGTTCGCTGGTGTTCGCGCGCCAGTCGCTGTCGCTGTTCGCCGAGCTGCGCGGACTGGACCCGAAGGACCGCATCGCGCCGATGCTGGACGCCATCGCGGCGGCGCGCGAGGCCGGGACCCTGCCTGCACGCACCTTCGGCGAGCTCTGGGTGGAACATCCCGATTCGGATGCGGGCAAGCCGCTGTCGGGACTGGCCCGGAGCTTCACCAACGCATTGCGGCCGGCGCTGCGCAAGCAGCGGCTGCTCGCTTCGGTCGAGGCCGCGGGCCGGCCCCGGCTGC
>JAEZLB010000208.1 GCA_023435945.1 Pseudomonadota bacterium
TGGCAGGAGCGCGCGGAAATAGGCGTCCCAGTTGATATCGCCCTCCTTCGCAGCAAGCGCGGCTGCTTCCGGGGCACTACCCACCGTCGGCGATGGCATCGCCACGACCGGCTCGGCTGCTGCCGAAGCAGACGCCTGAGACTTGCCTTCGATGGCATCGATAAGGCGTCTTTCCAATTGCGGTGGCAAGGGCTCCAGGCTCGCGACTTCCTGCCCATCGGCTAACTGGCTTAACTGGTCGGCGACGAAACCGCTGGCTTCCAGCGCAGCATCGATGGCCGATTGCGTGACTGGCGCCTTGCCGTTGCGCAACGCATCGAACAGGTTTTCCGTCAGATGGCAGGCCGACACCATAGGTGCGATGTTCATGAAACCGGCACCGCCCTTGATGGTATGGAAGGAACGGAACACGGTGTTCAGCGCATCCATGTCGTCCGGCGACCTTTCCAGCTTGAGCAGGTATTCTTCGACGTTGACCGCCAGGTCCATGGCTTCAACGACGAAATCCTTCAGCATGTCATCCATCAGAACCCCAGATCGGCGAGCAGGTTGTCTACGTCATCCTGGCCCAAGGCATTCTTGGGCAAATCGGGACCGGACATCAGGTCAGCCGGCTTGTCATCCTGCTTAAAAGGCACATGTTCGGGCGCATTGTCGCGCAGGATTTTCATCAGTTCCTGCTCATGTGCCTGCGTGATGCTCACGATTTTCTTGATGATCTGGCCGGTGATATCCTGGAAGTCCTGCGCCATCATGATTTCCATCATGCGCGCCTTCTGCCGCTCGGCGGTCTGCGCCGCGAGCTGCGCGAAATGACGCGACTGCTCGGCCAGTGCCTTGAATTCTTCCACTGACATCTTGCCCTCGAACATCTGTTCCCACGATGCAGCAAGTGCCTGGGATTCGGCCAGCAGGTTTTCCTCTTCCGGCAATCCTTCCTCGATCGCATTCAGGACTTTTACCGCCGCCTTTTCCGTCAGCTCAGCCACGTACTCCAGCCTGCCGCGCGCGCTGGAGAATTCCGACGTCGAGTTCATCAGCATCTGGTCATAACCCAGCTCGCGCATCGCATCGTGCAGATGGCGCGTGCAGCGACCGACCTGCGCATACAAGTCGGCAGATTCTTCCGACTCCGCCTGCGCATCAGATACGGCTGCGGATAATATTGTCCCGGCGGCTTGCGGCATTGCGCCCGGAACCGCTTCAGCAACGACCTCACGCTGCTCGGCAATCGAATCAAACAGAGCCTCCAGGTCATCCTCATCGGTACCGGCTTGCACGGCCGCTGCCGGCTCGGGTTGTGCATCCGTGACCGCCAGACCTTCCGCTATGGAATCAAACAATGCTTCCAAGTCTTCTGCTTCGCTTGCCATGATAGGTAATGTCCTCAATCTGATTCAAACGCTGATTCCCGCAGAGCCATGAAGTCCGCTACCGCCTTCATCTACCCTGCCGGGAAAGGGATGACTCCCGTTCCTGTCCTATATCGGCAATTTCCGGAAAGTCTGTAGGGGAGAATATTGTTTATGTAATGCCAATACCACTGAAGCGCCTGGCAGAACTTCCTTGTCATGCTGGCATCAGTAAGCCTAGATGCCGCATCCAGCGGCCCGAACCAGCTTGTCTTTTTTTCTATTTAGGAGGAGACCGACATGGACGTAAAACCGCAAGCCGACCAGGACATGGCCAAAGTGGCCGAACTGGTAAAGGAAATCAAGTTTGCGATGCTGACGACACAATGTCCGGACGGAAGCCTGCATAGCCGACCCATGAGCACCTTGCAGATGGATGAAGATGGCCATCTCTGGTTTTTCACCAGCCGACATTCCACGAAGATCAGCGATATTGATGAACATTGCGCGGTCAATCTCGCTTATTCCAGAACGGATAAGCAGGATTACCTGTCGGTCAGCGGCACTGCGGAAGTCATCCGCGACCGTAGCAAAATGGAAGCTTTGTGGACGCCCTGGCTGAAGCCCTGGTTTCAGGATGGCCTGGATGATCCGGAACTCATCCTGCTGAGGGTGCGCATGGACGAGGCGGATTACTGGGATGCACCGGGCAGCGCGGTCAAACGCCTGTACGGATTATCCAAGGGCGCCATGACCGGCGATACCGATGCACTGGGCGAATATGGCCATGTGCAGAATCCCTCATTGAGGCATTAAACGCTTTCCGCCATAAAAGAACGGCAGAGGCAAAAGCGCTCTGCCGTTTTCCTTGACGTTTTTCCTTCAGCGCTCCCCTAGCGACCGGCGCGACGTGCCTGTTGCGGCTTTGGGGCCGCCCTACCACGATGGGCGGGACCGGGCGGAGTAATCGATGGTTCGGACGCCTCAGGATTCTCCGCTGCCGCAGCAGAAGCGGAGCTGTAATGGCTTCCGGGAGGTGCCCCCTCGTTCGTGATGGCGGGCGCCTTGGGCGAGCGTTGCGGTGGAGGGGGGACTGCTGAGTACTCCCCTTCCTTGCGCGCTGCCACTGCATCCGACACGGCCGCCAGCACTTGCTTGAGCGGCGGTATCTTGACAGGCTTGGTCAGGGTGCCGGCACGTGAAGCCGAAGTGCGGGATGCGGCCTTTTTCTTGCCGCTTTTTGCGACGCTAGCCCCTCCAGCCGCCACCGCATTTTTTCCCTTAGCCGCCACGCCCTTTGAGGAACCTGCCTTGTTGGCTGCAGCACTCCGCTTGCCTGCAGCTTCCTTCGCCCCGGCCTGCTGATCTGCTTCAGAACGTGACGCAGTACGGGATGAGACCCGCTGAGCGGGAGCCGTTGCCTGCTTGGTCGCCGCTTTTGCAGTCTTCGTGCCAGCCGTAGCAGGTTTAGCCGCCTTGGCCGGCTGGACGGTTTTGCCTGACGTTGCTGTCTTGCCAGCTTTGGCCTGGGTCTTCGCAACCTTCTTGGTTTGTACGGTTTTTTTTGCTCCGGGAGCTGCCTTCCTGGCCGACACGGATTTCTGGGCTGATTGCGCAACGCTTGCTGTGCGAGTTGTTGACTTGGAGGATGCGGCACCAGCCTTCCGTTTCCCCGGGGTGCCTGTGCTTGCCTTGCTGCCGGCACCATTCATCTGTGCGGCCTGCTTTTCGTAGCGTGCCAGGGTCTCCTCAAACAATTTTTGCTTAATGACCGTATTCTTGTTGCCTTTCGAAGCATGAGCAGCATGCGGCGTAATGAGCCCCCGCGCTTCCCGTATCTGGCGCTCAGCCAGATCGCGGTATTTATTGCGCGCGGCGCGGGCACGCTTGATGCGCTGGGACAAGCCTTTTTCACTCAGCTCTTTCACCTGCGGCAGAAAACTCTCACTGATGAGTCGGTACTCGACTTCGGTGCTTAACTTCTTCGCAGTGGTACGTGGGATCGTCATAAAGTCTCCGTAGCGTAGATAATGCCCGTTCGAACCTCTGCTCTTGAAAAAGTTGCCGGAACCTTTTCCGATTTGTACGCCTGTTATGGGCGATGTCAGAAACAAGGAAGAAAATTCGGCAAAGCGCTCGTCATTTTTCCTTAGAACACCTCGCACGCCACTGCATCTCTGTCCGTCTGCCTCACCCTCACCATCAGCTTGTCCGCACTGTCCAGCACTGCCTCGATATTATCGGGCGGCGTGGTGAAACTGGCGGCACCCATATTGAAGCTCAGCGGCCACTGCTCCTTTTCCATCAAGGCGGCCATTTTTTCCTTGAGATGATAGGCCGTGCGACAGGTGGCATCGGTATCGCTTTCCGACAACAGGATCGCGAATTCATCGCCACTCAGGCGACCAATCGCATCGATCTTCCGCATATTTTCCTGCAGCTCGCGCGCCACCCGCTTCAGCAGCCGGTCGCCGGCATGATGACCCAGCGTATCGTTCACCTGCCTGAAATTGCTGCAGTCGAAATAAATCAGCGAAAATGGATGACCATAACGTTTTGCGCGTTCGATTTCCCTGTCGAGCGCTGCATAAAAACCGCTACGGTTCAAGGTACCGGTCAGGCTGTCGTGCTTCGCCTGGCGCAAGCCGTCTTCGCGCAACTGTTTCAGGCGGGCCTGCATGCCGAGCAGCAGCAGCACGACCAGAAAATCCATGCCGCGATCGATTTGCCACATCACATCCTGATGAAGGCCGGCTTCGCGCCCTATCAGTACTTGAACCACCAGCGCAGCTATGGCAAAACCTATGCCCCAGCGAATACCCACGAACCAGCCCACGAACAAGGTGGGCACCAGGTGTACAGGTAAGAGGCTGACATTGACGCCGGTGGCGACATCAACCGCTGCCACGGCCAGAAAGGCCACCATGCCGATAGCCATGGCCAGCTGCCGCGGTAACAAGGTGCGGCGCTCCCAGCTGCGCACCCGAAAAGGCTGATATCCGGACCGGCGGCGCCAGCGGCGCAGGACATACAAGCGCCACAAGCCGCTGATCGCAAGATAGGCAATCAGTGCCGTGATGGTGGCCAGCACCAGCAGGCCGAAACTGAGAGCGGGTCCCACACCTACCGCCCAGTCCGCCAGATTGTCCAGCAAACCCTGAATATCCGCCCGGCTTCTCCTGGTGATCAATTCGTTCACCTTTTCGCCCAGCATGGCTTCTCCGCCCCCGCTACCGTCCGCCCCCGACGGCGTTGCGCCAAGGAGAAAATTCCCTAGCCGGTAGGCGATGTAATACATCGGAGCGAAGGTCAGCGGATTGCTGATGAAAGTGCCAAGGGCGGCAACCGGCAGATTGGCGCGTGCAATGATCGCAAACAGGGCCGATACCGGGATTTGGCCAAAGGGCATCAGGATGCCGAAGAAAAGCCCCACCGCCGCACCGAGCGCAACCGACTGCCGGTTGAATTGCCACAAGAAATGATGCTGCAGGTGGCGGCCAAAAGGCCGCAGTAGCCGGCTGTTCCGGATTTTCTCGGGAGTAGGAAAATATTTGAAGAAACGTGATCGGCGCATTCCTACCTCTATCAAAGCCAGCGATGTGAGACCTGTCCCGGCGCCTGCTTGCTTTGCATTGTAGAGAACGGTTTTTATGGCTGGCTTGCGCAGGTCGGCGTTTTCCGGCGATTGCCGCACCGCCTGCCGTAAATAGGAGCACTGCCGGCAAGGCGAGTTCCGTTACCGCGATGCCTCTTCAGCGTCTTGCTGCGTTTTTCCTGTTTGAACCATCTCTGCTTGAAATAGCTCTATTTCCCGCCCCTGCCTTTCTGTCAAAGTCAGCAGGCGGGATGAGCTTGTCCCGCGCGAGCATACAAGGAAGCAGATTCGACATGGCGCAGGATCATCAGAAACAACCATCCGCCGGGCCGCATTCCGGCAATCGCAGTCCACTGCAATTGCTGGTCTATGGCGTGACACTTTTCTATGCACTGGGCCTGTTATGCGTCGCACTCTCGTTGACCCTGTGGTTCGCTGCCGACATCCTGCTACTGGTCTTTGCCAGCATACTGCTGGCCGTTTTGCTGCGCAGTTGCAGCAAACTGCTCAGCCATGCCTTGCATCTTCCTGTCAGCCTGTCCCTATTGCTGGTAATGCTGTTGCTGATTCTGGTTTTCAGCCTGATGATTTATCTGCTGGCACCCAGCCTGATCAGCCAGGCGCGGCAGTTATACGAAGCTGTTCCCCTGTCGGCTGAGCGTCTGTACCTTTATTTATTGCGCTACGAATGGTTTCACAATGTCGTGCAGGCGATACCGCCGATACAGGACATGGTGCCCCAACTCTCCAAGGTGGTGGATCGGGCTCAGGCCGTATTTTCCAGCGTCCTGAACCTAACCACACAACTGATGCTGGTCTTGTTCATCGGGCTGTACCTTGCCGCACAGCCCGGCGTTTATATCCGGGGCCTGCTCAAACTATTCCCTCATGACAAAAGCCCCGCATGCAGGCAGTACTGCATGAACTGGAGCAAACGCTGACACTCTGGCTGCTGGGTAAGATGGCCGGCATGTTCATCATCGGCACCGCAACTGGCATGGCGCTCGCCCTGCTGGAAGTCCCGCTGGCGGGAGCCTTGGGACTGATTACCGGCCTGCTTAATTTCATTCCTTACCTCGGCCCCGTCCTGGCCGCGATTCCCACGCTACTGATTGCCTTTTCCAAGGAACCGATGCTGGCCTTGTATGCCATGCTGTTCTACATCGGCCTGCAGCTGGCCGAGAGCTACATACTCACGCCCTTCGTTGACCGTCGCACAGTGTCGTTACCGCCGGCCCTGACTATCACGGTGCAGGTGATGATGGGGATTTTCTTTGGACTGCTGGGGGTGATGCTGGCTACACCGCTGGCGGCAGTGGCCTATGTGATGATTAACATGCTGTATGTGGAGGATGTGCTGGGGAATGACAGTCCTGCACCGGCGGTGTCTGCAGCCCGGATGCCCCCCACGGCATGAATGCGGTGCGGTATATACGCTTGCCTTATCGCGCTTCCGGCACCGCTTGCTGCCGGTAGTGCGCCAGCGCTTCCAGGGCATCCTCCAGACTGGGCAGCAGGCTGACGCCACGCGGAGTACGAGGCAGGCCGAGCACACCCGCCCCGCCTGCCCATAACTTGACCTGGGGGGGAATCTGGGCACGCACTTCCCGCAATGTCGGGAGAACCCGTTTTTTCGGAAACGCCAGGCTGAATGACAAAGCAAGGATATCCGCCTTGAAATCGGCTACGGCGCGCGCAATTTCCTCCAGCGGAGATTGCGGTCCCAATGAAATGCAATAGGCCTGCTCTACCGACATCACCGTCTCCAGCATCAGCAAACCCAGTATATGCGGCTCGCCGGTCACCGTTGTCAGCAGGATGCGCGGATGCCCCTGCGGCTGCACCCGCGGCGCCAGCTGCTCGCGCACCAACCCCTGCACAATTTCTGAATACAGATGTTCATCTCTTACGGCGATGATGCCCCTTTCCCAGGCCTCGCCTACCTGCTGGTTCATTAAAGGCATGCACTCTTTGATGAACAAGAACAAGCCATGCCGCTGCAGCTCCTTTTTCAGGTTTTCCCGCACGGCAGCCGGATCGCGTGACAGCAGCCAACGAACGATAGGCGGCATCGTATCGGCCGCCGGCTCGATTTCACAGGACGGCGGCAGAGGCGGCGCCACATCGGCTTGCAGCATGTCCGACGTAGCAGGAACCACTTGCGAAGGGCGACGACCATCGTCCAGCAGTTTCTTGATCAGCTTCAGCCGCTCCAGTTGGTCGGCGGGATAAACACGATTGCCGTTGCCATCCCGGGTAGGCACCGGAAATCCATAACGCGATTCCCAT
>JAEZLB010000215.1 GCA_023435945.1 Pseudomonadota bacterium
GACGACGCCATCAAGATGCAGAAACTGCTGGATGCGCTCGAAAACCTGGATGATGTGCAAGAGGTTTATACCAACGCGGTTATCGATCAGGAATGACATTCGGGTAACAGCGGCCAGCCTGTGTAGCCGCTGCACCCTCCACGACGCGCCATGATGACCAGCATTTGCTGCGCTGGCGCCTTATGAACCCTTATCACGCATTTCCATGAAAATTCTCGTAGTCGGCTCAGGCGGCCGCGAACATGCTCTCGCCTGGAAGATCGCCCGCTCGGGTCGCATACAAGTCGTGTATGTGGCACCCGGCAATGGCGGTACCGCGCTCGACAAGCGCCTGAAAAATATTGCAATCACCGATCCGACTGAACTGGCTGATTTCGCCGAGCAGGAAGGTGTTGCACTGACCGTGGTCGGTCCGGAAACGCCATTGGCGGCCGGCATCGTCAACATCTTCCGCCAGCGCGGCCTGAAGATTTTTGGCCCGACCAAGGAAGCAGCCCAACTGGAAAGCTCCAAGGATTTTGCCAAGGCCTTCATGAAGCGCCACGGTATCCCGACCGCAGAATACGAGACTTTCTCCGATGCAGCCCAGGCGCATCAGTACCTCAATGCCAAAGGTGCACCGATTGTCATCAAGGCCGATGGACTGGCAGCCGGCAAAGGCGTCGTCGTGGCGATGACGCTGGAAGAAGCGCACGCCGCTGTGGACATGATGCTGTCCGATAACAAGTTCGGCGATGCCGGCGCGCGCGTCGTCATCGAAGAATTCCTGGCCGGCGAAGAAGCCAGCTTCATCGTAATGGTCGATGGCAGGAACGTGTTGCCACTGGCAACCAGCCAGGATCACAAGCGCCTGCTGGACCAGGACGAAGGGCCGAACACCGGCGGCATGGGTGCTTATTCGCCAGCGCCTATTGTCACGCCTTCACTCCATGCGCGCGTGATGCGCGAAATCATCCTGCCCACGGTGCAAGGCATGGCCAGTGATGGCATTCCCTATACCGGCTTCCTGTATGCAGGCTTGATGATTGATGCGCAAGGCAATCCCAAGACGCTGGAATTCAACTGCCGCATGGGCGATCCGGAAACGCAGCCCATCATGGCGCGCTTAAAGAGCGACCTGGTAACGACCATCGAACATGCAATCAATGGCACGCTCGATACCATAGAGCTGGAATGGGATCGCCGCACCGCGCTGGGCGTGGTGATGGCCGCAGGCGGTTATCCGGAAACGCCGCGCAAGGGCGATGTGATTACCGGCATTCCGTCCGATTCGGATGACCATGTGATTTTTCATGCAGGCACGGCACTGAATGACGGAAAGCTCGAAACCTCGGGTGGCCGCGTACTGTGCGTTGTAGGACTTGGCGACAGTGTGCGTATCGCCCAGCGTGCCGCTTATGCCGCTGTCGAACAAATCCGTTTCGATGGCATGCAGTTCCGCCGCGACATCGGTTGGCGCGCGCTCAAACGTCCTGTCTGATTCCCGCTGCCCCGAGCAATGCCCGGCCGGATCAGAGCCGGGATTGATTTCTCAGGCAGAACTTGACGCAGGCTTGCTTGTCAAACTGTTATAGCAAGGATCAGCGCGGTACAATCCCGGCTGATCCTTTTTTCATTCCCGATCGTGACTTCATCCACATTGCACTCTTCTGACGTCAAATCCTATCTGCTCGACCTGCAGACGCGCATCGTTTCTGCACTGGAAGCGATCGATGGCAAACCCTTCCTGCACGACAGCTGGCAGCGTGCCGAAGGCGGTGGCGGCATTTCCCGCATTATCGAAGAAGGCAATCTGCTGGAACGCGGCGGGGTCGGCTTCTCGCATGTGATGGGCAAAAACCTGCCCCCCTCGGCTGCAGCCAACCGTCCGGAAATTGCAGGCCGCGCCTGGGAAGCCATGGGCGTGTCGCTGGTTTTTCATCCACGCAATCCCTATGTACCGACCGTGCACATGAACGTGCGCTTCTTCACCACCGAAGCCAAGGATGGGGAAGCGGTATGGTGGTTCGGCGGCGGTATGGACCTGACACCCTATTACGGTTTTGCCGAAGATGCGCAGCACTTCCATCGCACCTGCCGCGATGCGCTGGCACCGTTCGGCGATGATCTGCATCCGCGCTTCAAGCAGTGGTGCGACGATTATTTTTACCTGAAGCATCGTAAGGAAGCACGCGGCGTGGGTGGCATTTTCTTCGACGACTACAATGCGCCGGGCTTAGAATCCAGCTTCGCAATGATGCAGAGCGTAGGCGATCATTTCCTGAAAGCCTATCTGCCTATCGTCGAACGCCGCAAGGATATGTCTTACGGGGAACGTGAACGCGATTTCCAGGCATACCGCCGTGGCCGTTACGTGGAATTCAACCTGGTGTTCGACCGTGGCACGCTGTTCGGCCTGCAGTCGGGCGGACGCACCGAGTCCATCCTGATGTCCATGCCGCCGGTAGTGAAGTGGCGTTATAACTGGCAACCCGAAGACGGCAGCCCGGAAGCCGCGCTCTACTCCGACTTCCTGGTGGCGCGGGACTGGTTATGACACAACGCTGCGTAGCCGTTTTAGGTGGCAGCTTCGATCCGGTGCATGAAGGACATATCGCACTGGCTGATTATTTTATCCACTGGCTGATGCCCGATGAATTGCGCCTGCTGCCTGCCGGGAATCCCTGGCAAAAGCCCGCCCTGCAGGCAAATGCGATGCAACGCGTTGACATGTTAAGGCTGGCATTCGCGTCGCAGTCGGTGCCTGTTACGATTGATGACCGGGAGATCGCCCGCGAAGGAGCCACCTACACTATCGACACGCTGCGGGAATTGCGAGAGGAACTGGGACCACAGACGTCTATCGCCTTCCTTCTGGGCGCTGACCAGTTGCAAAACCTGCATACCTGGAAAGAGTGGCCCAAGCTGTTCGATTATGCCCATCTATGCGCCGCTTCACGACCCGGTTTTGGCATCGAGGGCGAACAGCTTGCGCCTGAAGTCGTAAAGGAGTTCGCCCGGCGCGCCGCTACGCCGGAGCAAATGCGCAGCACACCGAACGGTTTGTGCTACCTGGCATCCAATCTGGCAATAGATGTGTCAGCCACCGGAATCCGTGCTGCGCTGCAAGAAGGCCGTGTGCCCTCGCAGCTTATGCCGGCAGTGTTAAACTATATTCAACAAAACCAACTCTACCAAACGAATGGACATTAAAAAACTGCAAGCTTGCGTAATCGACGCTCTGGAAGACATCAAGGCACAAGACATCCGGGTGTTCGATACCGTCCATCTCACCAGCCTGTTTGACCGCCTCGCCATTGCTTCCGGCACCTCCAACCGCCAGACCAAAGCCCTGGCTGCTTCAGTGCGCGACAAGGTTAAGGAAAATGGCGGCACAGTCATCAGCATTGAAGGCGAAGATACTGGCGAATGGGTATTGGTCGACCTGGGCGACATGGTGGTTCACATCATGCAGCCGGCCATCCGCGACTACT
>JAEZLB010000297.1 GCA_023435945.1 Pseudomonadota bacterium
ATGTTCAGCCCGCCGTCGCAATCTCCGTGGGTGCGCCCATCGCTTTCGATATCCCCGCGCAGTCTCTCGAAACCGCACTGCTGCGATTCTCCGAGCAGGCACGCATTCAGGTCGTCGTCGCGAACGGAGCTGCGCGCGGGGCCGTGGCGTCCCAGGTGAAAGGCGAGTACTCGGCGGGCGAAGCGTTGCAGCTGCTGCTAAAGGAATCGGGACTCGCGTATGAAGTGACAGGCGAGCGGACGATCGCCATCAGAGGAGATGCGAAGGGCGCGAAGTTCGAACGTACATCGTTGTCGACGGACTCGCCGATCGGCCGCGTAGATTCCGCTCAAGCGGTCGTAAGGCTTTCTGCAGCTGCGGACAGTGCTGGACCGACTGAAGCGGAGAAAGCAGCGTCGCAGAATCAGAACAGGGCCGGAGTAGAAGAAGTCATCGTCACAGGAACCTTCATTCGCGGCGCGCAGAATCTCTCAGCCCCGGTGATCTCTATTGGCAGGGACCAGATCGAAAGGAGCGGATACTCGACGGTGGGGGAGGTCATCGCCAGCCTGCCGCAAAACGTGAGCTCGGTTAGCGATCGTCAGGGCACAGTCAACTCAGTGGGCGACAATAACTATCTGGTCAACGGTTTTGGGGCGGGCGCCAATCTGCGCGGGCTGGGTGTCGACTCCACGCTGGTGCTGCTGAACGGCCGCCGTATGGCGCGAGCAGGCGGGGACAGTTTCGTCGATCTCACCATGATTCCACTGAGCGCGATCGAGCGAGTGGAGGTGCTGACCGATGGTGCCTCGGCCCTCTACGGCGCGGATGCGGTCGGCGGCGTCATCAACCTGATCACGCGCCAGGATGTCGAGGGAGGAGAGACGCGATTGCGCTATGGCGATGCGTCTCATTCAGCGCGATTCGAAAAGCAGGCGACGCAGATGATTGGCCATTCCTGGACCAGTGGGCAGTTCTTCGCAGCCTACGACTACCTGAAGACGACGCCGCTCGCGGCGTCCGAGCGGTTTGAGAACTTAGGTGGTTATCTGAACGTCGACCTCATTCCGGGCTCTGTGCGCAGGAGCGCAATGCTGTCAGTGGAGCAATCGTTAGCGCAGAACCTGCGCGTCCATATGGACTTGACCCACGGTGAGCGCGTCAGCCCGGCCGGTTTCCGAACCAACCGTCTCGGCTTCGCTAGGTTCGAGGGGGATTCGAGCAACACGGGAGTAGCAGCAGGTCTCTCCTGGGATTTGGGGTCGGATTGGCAGCTGCGCGCCGATGCGTCGACCGACAAGAACGCGCTGGACCTTACTTGGTGGACCGGGCCGACGCTCGATTCGCTACAGCATGTCTATGACAACACCATTGAATCCAAGATCAAGGTTCTGAGCGTGGTGGCCGACGGGCCGGTAGCCCATATCGCTGGGGGTAGTGTTCGTCTTGCTGTCGGCGCCGAGGGTCGTTGGGATGAGCTCACACGACGATTTAACAATTCCGACCAAACATCCAACCTGTTTCACGCAGATCGGCATGTCACAGCGGCTTATGCGGAGCTGACAGCGCCTCTCGTCGGCAAAGGCAATCGCCGCACCGGGCTGGAACGCCTCGAGTTCACGTTGGCCGGCCGCTATGAGCAGTACAGCGACTTCGGCTCGAGTTTCAATCCCAAGCTCGGGATTTCTTGGGCGCCGCTCGAGGGGCTCAACCTGCGGGGTAGCGCAGGAACTTCATTCAAGGCGCCCACGCTCTCGCAGACCTCCGACGGGCTCCAGACGTATACCTTCCTTGACTACTATCTAGATGCGAACGGCCCCACAGACACCCTGGTCCTGCTTGGCTCGGCCACGGAGCTCACAGCGGAGGAATCGAAGAATTGGTCGTTCGGATTCGACTACCGGCCGGCAAGGCAGAGCAACCTCTCGTTGGCGGCAACGTACTTCTCCATCGAGTACGACAACCGCATCGGCTCGCCCTTCCCCAACGGCTATTCCGAGGACGTGGTGATTCTCGATCCGACTTACGATTTTCTTGTCGGCCGTTCTCCCACGATCCAGGACATCGAGAAGTATCTCAACGCTTCGATCTCCGCGGACTGTTACGACATGGGGACAGACGAATTGTGCGATCCCTATGCCGCCGCACCGCGGGTCCAATACATCGTCGATACACGCACTCGAAATCTTGCTTCCGTGCGGCAGCGGGGCGTGGATTTCATGATCGACTACCAGCGCGATACACCGATCGGCCTGCTGGGCCTGCAGGGCGCCGGAATGAAGATGCTGAAGTCCACCAAGCAGTTTGTGCCTGGCGGTATTGATGTCGACCAGTTGAATCAGGTCTGGTACCCCGTGGATTTCCGTGCGCGCGGTTCGATGACGTTGGCGCGTAACGGGTGGGCCATCACGGCCACGGTGAATTATGTCGATAGCTACCAAGATACCAACATCCGCCTGGTGGGCAGCGCGCCAAGGCGATCTAAAGTTGCTTCGTTCACTACAGCGGATCTCTCATTGCAGCAGGACCTGAACCGCCTGCTCAAAATTCCTGGCATCGGTGAGTTAGCCCTGCAGCTCAGCGCCATCAATCTGTTCGATCGCGATCCGCCGTTTGTGTCGAATTCCGTCGGGCTCAATTATGACCCGGTGAACGGCGAGGCTTTGGGAAGATTCGTCAGTGTGCAGCTGCGCGCGAGCTGGTAAGAGCGCTGGCCGCGAGAGTGCAGGCAATGAAAAGAGCACGCCGTGGAGCATTGCTGTTATGCCTAGCGGCCACTTCCGTGGGAATGGCCGCGGGCGAATCGTGGACGATCCGCGACTCCATCGAGATGACCTACTTCGTAACGGATAACGAACATAAGTCACAAGGATCCACGTACACCGACGATGCAAAGGTAACGCCATCGCCGGATGGAAAGCGATTCTTCGTAACTACGATGCGAGGCGATATCGAAGATGACGCAGTGATATACGAGTTGCAGGTGTACGACGTGCCTGCTGTGATCGATGCATTGCGCATGAATCGAGGGGCGCCGCAGCCCGCCGTTGCTCACACCGTCAAGACGCGCGAGTTCAGCGGTTCGGGCCTGCTCGGCATTCGTATGCCGAAGTGGACGGATGATTCGCGATCGATCTACTTCATCGAGATCGATGTGGAGTCCCATGCCGCGTTGAAGCGTGTGCACGTTGCGTCCCGCCAAGTTGCGGACGTCTCAGAGCCATCGAAGTACATCGATGATTTCAAGCTGGAACGCGGGGTCGTGTTGTACAGGGAACGTGTGTCGGAGAAGATGCTGTGGGAAGAGTCGGACCTGCCGTATCCCACCGCTTATGTCGATAGCGAATTCTTCCAGCGCGCACTGTCCTGGAAAATTCCACGGTATGCCTCTTACATCGTTGGCGCTGATGGGCGCGCGCGAACGTTCGGGTACATCGAGCAAGGGAACAGAGAGAGAGATCTGGGACGGATTTCGCCGGATGGTCGGTGGATCGTCGCCGCCAAGTCGATGGATCGCAAACAACGGCCCGCGGCGTGGGCGGGCTACGAGATCAAGAACGACAGGTATGCGGACACGCAGTTTTACCTGTTCGACGTCGCCACGCTGCAGGAGCGGCCTCTACTGAATGCGCCAATCGGGTGGGCGATCGGCAACCCGAGCGATTACAAGGCACTGTGGTCGCCTGATTCGAGCCGGGTCATTCTCGCCAACACTCTGATGCCGCTGGACGGCAAGGATGCCCGGCGCCGTGATACCTCATACATCGTCGAGTACGACGTCTCGTCGGCATCGGCACGCGCCGTGGCGTCTTTGCCGGCACCGGGCGCCGGTATGGCGCGCCTGTCGCGCGTCGAAGTGCGTTGGCTTCACCCCGGACGTGAACTTCTGATTGAGTACGGCGAGGGCGTGACAGAACGAAGCATAGCCTACGCGTGGCACAAGAACGGTTGGGTCGGTCTTCCTCACGCAGGTGAAAAAGCCGCGGATGAGGCAGAGGCCCCCGCGTTGTGGAGTGGGTTGCAGGTGCAGATCCGGCAAGGGCTGAACGATCCGCCGCGCCTCATGGCGTCTCTAGACGGCAGAACGCTGCAGCTCTCGTCCGAAGATCCGGTCATCGCCAGAGCCAGCTTTCTGCCTTCTGAAAAATTGGAGTGGAAGGATGCGAGGGGTAAGCCGTGGGAAGGAGCGCTGGTACTGCCGGAGTCTAGTGTGCGCGCCTCCCGCCTGCCGCTCATCATCCAGCTAGGCGATGTGAGGTTCGACAGGTTTTGCCCCGACGGCGTCGTGTTGCGGCCGGGCCATGCGGCTCAGGCCTTTGCTGCGCGAGGTTACGCCGTACTAACCTTCCAGAACTCCCGCGCAAGTGAAGTAAGCTCCGCCTCGGTCGATGAGCTTCCGGAATTCCAAGGTGGCGTCGATGCGGCTGTACGCATGTTAGAGGAGCGTGGCTTGGTCGATCCCGACAAAGTGGGTTTGATTGGTCATTCGCGCAACGGCTTTCGATCGTTTTGGATCGCAACGCATCCCAGAGGCTTCACGCCAGCCGCGGTTGCTGTCCAGGACTCCTTCTCAGGAGGCTATGCGGAATATGTTCTTGCTCAGTCGTTATTCCCGAGAGCGCCTGGGTTCGAACCGTTGTATTCCCGAGAAGGGTTGCCGTTTTGGAAAAACAAAAACGCGTGGACGGCCAATGCGCCGGGATTCTCCCTAGAGAACATGGCCTCGCCACTACTTCTCCTGCACTTGAGTGAGAGTCTGAAGGGGCCGCCCGTGGTGGGAATGCTGACGTTCATGGAAGAGTATGGTGGCTTGCGGCGGCTCGGACGTCCGATCGAGGCTGTCAGCTTTCCGGGTGGGACTCACAATCCGGTCCAGCCTCAGCATCGGGCCGCGAACATGCGGCTGGTGATCGACTGGATGGACTTCTGGATAGCGGGGAAAGAGAGCGCGGATGCCGCCGATGCTGATAGAAACGCTCGCTGGCGCAAGATGCGTGAGGAATGGGCTGCGACTAAGCAGGGGAGCTAGCCGTCGCCACTGCAACAGGGGTCCACCGCACCCGAACGCCGCTAGGTGCTGGGCCGGGGTTTCGGGGGGAGGAGCTAGGGAAGTGTCGCCTCAGGCACTTACGCAGGCTGGTTCATAACGCTCGATCAGGCGTGCGACCTGCGACAGAGAAGCAACGCGCAGTGTGATGGCTTGATGAGCGCGCCATGCTCTTGCTCTAGTGAGATGGCGTTGACGGCTTCGTGAGCGCAAGTCTTCCGTTGTTGCGCTGAACTTGCTAGCAGCGTCCTGCATCAATTCGTCGAGTGACTAGCGCGACCTTGCGGCGTTCGGTGCCGGACTTGAGTTATTGGAGTTTGGCTGCGGGCGCGATTGTCGATCAACGGCTTTTCATGATCCGAGGGGAGTGGAGCGCTGGCTCAGATCAGATCAGGCTCTCGCATCCAGGCGGGGATGTCGCGCTGTCCGTAAAGGACGCGCCAGACATCAATGTGGTCGGCCCGCTCCAGGTAGAACACCAGGTGCGGATACTTCTTCAGAGGCCAGAAGCGTAGACCGGGAAGATTCAACTCTGCGGCATAGCGTGACGAGCCAGTC
>JAEZLB010000231.1 GCA_023435945.1 Pseudomonadota bacterium
GGAACAATCAGAAAATGTACGGGAGCGGCAGGATTAATGTCATGAAAGGCAATAACATCCTCATCCTGATAGATAAGTTTTGCAGGAATTTCACCGGCTGCGATTTTGCAGAAAATGCAATTATCCAATTTGCTCTCCATACAGGTCGATACATTACTCCGGTTTACGGCCTGCTTTTTCTTCCAGACCTGACAGGCCTTCCCGCCGCGCCAGCTCTTTGAGCACATCGTCGGGCGTCAGGTTGAACTGCGCCAGCATGACCAGGGAATGAAACCACAGATCCGCACATTCATACAGCACTTTTGATGCATCACCACTGGCACGCGCATCCTTGGCCGCCATCACGGTTTCGGTCGCCTCTTCGCCTATCTTCTTCAGAATCGCATCGTCGCCCTTCTTAAACAGCTTGGCAACATAAGAAGCATCAGGGTCGCCGCCATTGGCCGGTTTGCGCGATTCAATCACCTCGGACAGGCGCTGCAGAATGTCGTTCATAGAGTGACTCGCCGTTGTTTTATTTGTAAATAGCAGAAGGATCTTTTAATACCGGGTCAACCGTATTCCAGTTGCCGTTCTCCGCATTGCCTTCGAACCGCTGGAAGAAACAGGAGTGCCGTCCGGTATGGCAAGCCATGCCATGCACCTGTTCGACCTTCAGCAACACGACATCCTCATCGCAATCGAGCCGGATTTCATGCACTTTCTGGATATGGCCGGATTCCTCGCCTTTGTGCCATAGCTTCTTGCGGGAGCGGCTCCAGAACACCGCTTCGCCCAGCTCCACCGTTTTCACCAAAGCGTCGCGGTTCATCCAGGCAAACATCAGCACATCGTTGGAGCCGACTTCCTGCACGATCACCGGCACCAGGCCTTGCGCATCCCAACTTATCTTGTCCAGCCAGGCTACCGTCGTCATGCCAGCCTCATCGGTATGCCCTGCTCAGCCATGAAGCGCTTGGCTTCCTGCACCGTATGCTGGCCATAATGGAAAATGCTTGCCGCGAGCACGGCATCGGCGCGGCCAATCTTGATACCGTCGGCCAGATCCTGCAAACCGCCGACTCCCCCCGAAGCAATCACGGGAATATTCACCGCATCCGATACGGCGCGCGTCAGTTCCAGGTCAAAACCCGACTTGGTACCGTCACGATCCATACTGGTCAGCAGGATTTCGCCCGCACCGTAATCATTCATCTGCCGTGCCCAGGCGATGGCATCCAGCCCGGTTGCCTTGCGGCCACCATGCGTAAACACTTCCCACTTATTTTCACCGGTGCGCTTGGCGTCAATCGCGACCACAATGCATTGCGAACCGTATTTTTGCGAGGCATCCATTACCAATTGCGGATTGGTGACGGCCGACGTATTGATACTGACCTTGTCCGCCCCGGCATTCAGCAAGCGACGCACATCTTCCACCACCCGCACGCCACCGCCCACGGTCAGCGGAATGAAGACCTGCGAAGCCACCGCCTCGATGATATGCAGAATCAGATCGCGCTCGTCGGAAGACGCCGTGATATCCAGGAAAGTGATCTCGTCAGCGCCCTGTTCGTTGTAGCGCTGCGCGATTTCCACCGGATCACCGGCATCACGCAGCTCAACGAAATTGGTCCCTTTGACGACGCGCCCGGCAGTTACATCCAGGCAGGGAATGATGCGTTTAGCCAGCGACATAAATTATTCTTCTTCAGCCACACTCTCGTAGCCGCTCAGTTCATCGGCACGCTTCTGGGCTTGCGCCAGATCCAGCGTGCCTTCGTAAATGGAACGTCCGCAAATCACGCCTTCAATCCCTTCATCCTGCACCGCGCACAGCGCTTCCACGTCTTTCAGGTTATGCAGGCCGCCGGAAGCAATCACGGGAATGGTGATGCTTTGCGCCAGTTTCACGGTCGCATCGATATTCACGCCGGACATCATGCCGTCACGACCGATGTCAGTGTAAATAATCGCTTCGCAGCCATAATCTTCAAACTTCTTCGCCAGATCGACCACCTCGTGACCGGACAGCTTGCTCCAGCCGTCGGTTGCCACCTTGCCATCCTTGGCATCCAGTCCGACGATAATCTGCCCCGGGAAGGCACTGCATGCATCATGCAGGAAACCGGGATTTTTCACGGCTGCAGTGCCGATGATGATGTAGGACAAGCCGCCGTCCAGATAACGCTCAATGGTGTCGAGATCGCGAATGCCGCCACCCAGTTGCACCGGGATTTCATCGACGCCATTTTCGTCCGCGAAATCACGCACGGCCCTGATGATCGCCTTCACGGCCGATTCGTTCTTGGGCTTGCCGGCAAACGCACCGTTCAGGTCTACCAAATGCAAGCGCCGCGCGCCTTGTGCCAGCCAGTGCCGTGCCATTTCAGCAGGGTCCTGGGAAAACACGGTGGCTTGGTCCATATCTCCTTGCTTGAGACGCACACAATGACCGTCTTTGAGATCGATAGCAGGTATGAGCAACATGGCTGGGTGAAAACGCTATGAGTTTGGGTTAAAGAATAAGAAAAAGAATGTAAAGGGCCAGTGATTCCAATCCCGGCCGATACTCAGGGTTGCCAGTTCACGAAATTCCGATACAACTGCAAACCGGCATCGGCGCTTTTCTCCGGATGGAACTGGGTCGCAAAAATATTATCGCGACCTACCGCACACGCAAATCTAATGCCATAGGTGGTCTCGCCCATAATGGTGCACGCCTCGTCCGGAACTGCGTAATAACTGTGCACAAAATAGAAATAACTATTATCGGCAATGCCGTTCCACATCGGATGGTCGACTGTCTGGCTTACCTGGTTCCAACCCATCTGCGGAACCTTGAAGCGCGAGCCATCCTGCTGAATCTGATCATCCAGCCTGAACTTCACCACCTTGCCCGGCAGCAGGCCCAGCCCTGGCGTATCGCCTTCTTCGCTCCAGTCGAACAGCATTTGCTCACCGACACAAACACCGAACAAGGGCTTGCTGCGAGCTGCTTCCAGCAAGGCCTCCTCGACACCGGATTCACGCAGGCTGCGCATGCAGTCACGCATGGCTCCCTGCCCGGGCAGGACCAGCCGGTCAGCTTCACGGATGTCAGCTACTTCACCGGAGATGCGCACATCGGCATCCGGGGCAGCATGGCGCAAGGCCTGGGCAACCGATCGGAGGTTACCCATGCCGTAATCCACTACAACGATTTTGTTCATGATAAAAACAGGGCTGCAGAACGCAAGCTATTCCCGGATAGTCGGTCGGTTACAGGCTACCCTTGGTAGAAGGAATGGTACCGGCCGCACGGGCATCGAGCTCTGCGGCCATGCGCAATGCACGGCCGAAAGCCTTGAATACGGTTTCACACTGGTGGTGAGCATTCTCACCGCGCAGGTTGTCGATATGGAC
>JAEZLB010000310.1 GCA_023435945.1 Pseudomonadota bacterium
TCTTCAGCCAGTACCAGGCAACCGCGCACAAGCGCGCCTTGCCGCTGGATATATCCAACATATAAGGGCCGCCCAGTTCTACCGAAGCGATCGGCCAAGAGCGGCATCTAACTCGAGCGAAGCCGCAGGCGTGCGCTCCCTATTCATTTCTGGCGAGCACGATGGGCGAGAAGCGCATGGCCTTGGCGCCACCCGGCTGAACACTCATCTGAAGCCGTTTGATGATGCAGTGTCCGCACCGCCAGCCCGATGCGTTTGGCAAGTTCACCGACTTTAAGCAACATAAGTTATTTTTCTTGGATGAGGGCTCATACATGCAGCAGCGATGTGGCATCGTCACCTCCGCTGTGCGCACGCCATGCCGTTTTATTACTCCGGCACAGGCTTATTCTTATGGGAGAAAAGCATAAACCCTAACGTTGCGTCAGGGTCAAGCGGGATAGGGATTTTTATTTTCAGGAAGGCGTGGTCAGCGTTTCCGGGAATATCCGCTGCAAGCCAGAATCCGCTTTGCAGGGTTAGAGCGAAAGGGATGCGTCAGGCGAAGCGGCTGTATCTTGGCCCGGCAAGGTGCAAGTCCGTAAGCCGCGTCCATTGATGTCGATTTTCAGATCGACATGCGCCAGTAAGCCCGCGGCCAGCGGTGCAAACAGGATCTTGAAAGTATCCACATCCAGCCGGATACGACTAGGCAGTCGCAACACTGGCTGAGATTCGGACAAGCTTCCCAGGTAGGCCCATCGATCGACCACATGCACCTGCTGCAACTGCCCGTCATTTTCGATGATGCCGATCGGACCTGCATAGGGCCACGCATACTGGTCTAGCTGCCTCAAGGCTTTGTGTACGCGCCGCGTATGCGCCAGCGGCGTTTCCAGTCCGATGCAGGCGCCGCGACATTGGCCGAGCTGGTGGGCAAAACAAGCGCGGCCGAGCGTTGTTTTTTCGATCCCCAGCAGAGAAGGGCACAACCCATGTCGCCTTACCTGCGCCCGCCATCCGGCTTCTGCGGACCTGCGCGATGCAAACAGGCCGTGGACAGCATCCCGGGCGACCTCCTCGTAATCGACCACCTGGGGCTGGAGGCTGCCTTTGGGCAGATGTAAGGCATAGGCAGGTGCAGCCGATTTCAACAGTACGTTGTAGGGCGGTTGCCATTGCTTGATCAGTTGCGACTCCAGCAGCAACGCGCCGATTTCCCCCGCCATGCGAAAAAAATCGATGCGCCGCGTCCTGCGCAACAAGGCAGCTTCTTGCAGCGTTCGCATATGTGCCTGCACGCGGGAGCGGATGTTGACGCTCTTGCCGATATATAAAGGCGAATCCGACGCGTCCAGAAACCGATAAACACCTGCGCCTGTTGGCAAAGCTGCCAGGCTCGCCGCATCGATACCACGGATGCTGGCTGCCAGTTGCGTGTTATCGGATGCAGGGAGCGGCATTAACAAACCGACTGAACTAATGCGTACACGCATGACTTGTTGCTATTGATACCTATGCCACAGCCTGTATGGGAAATGGGAGGAAATAATCCGGAACGGAGGTTATCTGTCTTTGAGGAAATTTTCGGCCAAGGGTTCAATACAATGCGCCGGGAGCGCTCACCTTGGAAAAGTCGCAAATGGCTCGCCTGTCCCTCAGCTGCGCCGAATGGCCGCTATCGATCGTGGCTTCAACTTTAAAAATGCCTGCGCTCACAAAGGGATGCGGCTTTTTATAAGCATTTCTGAATAATCGGATAGCAGTAGCAACGTGGCTTAACGAGCAGGCAAGTGTCGTTTGAAGCACGTGCCTTGTAGCGTTGCGGCTTGTCACGTTACGCAATCCGCAGGCCGCCACCGTGATTGCCATCCTGGTTCTGGGAGCTTACGTTACTGCTTCTTTGACTCCCAGCGGGCAGGCACGCGCCGGCAAGGGACTGGATAGCCTTCTTGAAACCGTACGCGTAGCCAGCCTTGCCATCGCATCCACCCTTCGCGCATAACCGCCCTCGCTTCAGCCGACCTTGCCGCTGGAAGCGGTGAAAGAGGCATTGGGCGACGCGTGATGCCGTGCGTGGAGTAAGAGCGTCTATCGAAGACTCTCCTACGTTGCTATGAGCAGTCTCTGCGTTGCCTGCTTTGGGCCGGAAGCGACTCCCCGGAACCGATGCAGGCCTGAAGCCATCCATCCCCTTGATTCCGGCCAGTGCCGATGCCGGGATCATGCAGTTCGTCAACGGAAGCAGGGACATACAGGCTGTCATCCGGAAATTCCTTTTCCTGGCCCTTCCTAAAGACATACTGCTTTCCTATCGCTCTTCGATAATAAGGAGCGACGCAATTTCCTGCTTGCCAGGCAGTTCAGGAGAAAAGAATCAGACTCCTGATCAACACGGCAGGAAGTGCTGCTTTTTTCAGCTCGCCATGGAACAGAATCAGCATGCAGTCGAAGCCGCAGCCTGATCAATCGGACGAGACAGAACGTCACCCTCTTGCGCTCGGTGTTTGGCTCGGCTTTGTGGCAGGTTACGTCGATACTGTCGGATTTATTGCCTTGTTTGGTTTGTTTGCTGCGCATATCACAGGCAACTTCGTTCTTCTCAGCGCTGAGATGGCCATGCCGGAGCATAGCTTTCCTCTACTGAAAATGCTGGCGTTTCCTGCCTTCGTAATCGGTGTCGTGCTGGCCAGAATGATTGCCTCGTTATGCGATAAGCGCGCCTGGGACACCCTGCGGGTGTTGTGTACGGTTGAAGTGGTGTTACTGACGGCTTTCATGCTGACCGGACTGATTACTTTCCCTCTTAAAAGCAGCGTATCCCCTGCTGCGATCCTCACAGGATGTACAGCAGCAGTGGCCATGGGAGTGCATGGCGCCTGCGGCCGCCTGCGATTGCCCGAGCTTGCGCCCACTACGGTTATGACGGGGAATGTGACGCAGTGCGTGATCGAGTTTATTAATTTCCTCCAGAACCCCGGAGGGGAAAATGCATGGAATCGCTGCGCAAAATACCTCTGGCCCATCATTTCATTCGGCGTCGGTGCCTTTATGGCCGCATTTGCCTACCTTCGATTAGGGTTCTGGGCCTTGGTGCTGCCAATATTGATTATTCTCGTTATCGCTTATGCCGGAGATAGCGTAAGGTCCCGGAAGTGACCTCAAGCTAACTTGCAGCGCTCATAGGCAAGCTTATCCATGGAAACCCAATGCTCAGGCTAGTCGCTCGACACCGGCACGCGTTCCACCACCCGTAACCTTGATACACCGTCTGGCTTCGTCACCACCATCTCCCCGGACGAGGGAGAGACTCCCGTCAGTTCCTGAATGTTCTGTGCGTGAGTAATGAACACGAGATTGCCGCTGCCCATGACAGCGCCGTTGACAAAGGAAAGTACCGCCCGCGCCTTTGCCTGCTTGCCTTCCGCGGTTTCACGGAAAGTGGAGTCAAGCATGACTGCAGGGATGACACTGCCAAAAGCCAGCTGCGCCGTTTCAAGGCAACGGCACCAGCGACTCGACCATACCCCGGAAACCGGCACCTGATTCTCCCGGAATACCGTGCCGATGCGCCGGGCATCTACCCGGCCCTGATCCGACAAGTTACGTTGTGTGCTGCAATCGTCGAGCCTGAACTGCGGTGGGTCTCCGATGCCAGGCTCGGTGATTGCGTGGCGAATGAAGATGATGTGGCCGCCCGCCCGGAGTGCCTGCCACAACTTGGCTTGCGTGGGTGGTTCCTCGGAATTGACTGCAAGGGCAGGCCCACTTACGAACAAGGTCAGGCAGAAAAAGAGGGAGCGATACATGGGAGAAACCTTCCTCTATGAGAAAACCGATGGGCGGCATAGCAGCGACCTGAGCTCCGGCGTAGGTGCACGTTACTCAGATGCGGAAAACGCCTGATAGATCAACCCTGACTGTTTCCAGGAGATGAACGCCTGCGTCAGACCTGACGAGGCCTCCCCGCTTGGCAAACTTGCCTCCCCTTATCCCGCCTCGGCCTCCGCACGCGCCCCTGAGGTGACGGGTTGTCGCGCCTTGGATTATCCGAAGGCAAACACCGTATAGAAACCTTGCATTATCGCCCTACCCAAAGGAACTTATCAGTTTTGTCCTAGACAAAAGCGATGCGCTTTGTGTTAAACCCATCGCCAAAGAATGCTTGCTCCTAAACTCACCCTCCCATTTCGCCTGTTAAACAACCGCATAGCCTTACTTAACCCCTCCATGGAGACACACATGAATATCCGGAAATACTTATTGGCATTGGCGTCCGTCTCGCTGATTGCAGGCTGTGGCGGTAGCGACGATGATAACCCCGTGAACGAGACGGCAGGCACTATTGATGCGGTGGTACAAGAGCAAGGCTTTACCGCACTACTTGCTGCCGTCGAGAAAGCGGACCTCGGTGCCACGCTCGCCGCCCCGGACGCGGACGTGACGGTCTTCGCACCCACTGACGCCGCGTTCAACAATCTGGCCACCCGCCTGGGATTCGACAGCGCGACTGAAATGGTCAATGCCTTGCCGGCAGACACGTTGCGCGACATTCTCACCTACCACGTACTACCCAGTGAGCTTTCGGCTGCGGAACTAAGCGAACCGGCCAACTCGTCGCAGGACACGCTTTACAGCTTTGAAAACCAGCCGAGCACGCTGACGCTGGAAAGCCAGGATGGCGTACGCATCACCGATGCCGCGCTCACCACCGCGACCGTGACCACGGCCGATATCGCTGCGAGCAATGGCGTGATCCATGCGATTGACAAGGTTCTCGTGCCGCCGGGCGTACTCAATATCGTGCAGATGGCGCAGGTAAATCCGCAACTGTCATCGCTGGTTTCGGCTGTGGTCAGTGCAGGCCTGGAGGATACTCTCGCGAGTGCTGGCCCGCTTACCGTATTTGCGCCCACCAATGATGCCTTCGCCGCCGCGCCATCCGGCTTGACCGAGGAGCAGTTGCGCACGGTGCTCACCTACCATGTCGTCCCGTCACTCGTGCTCGCCGCCGACATACCTTTCGGCACCCCGGTAAATACCCTGGCGGATCAGGCGATCATTATCAACGCCGGTACGCCGCCAACCATCACCGACACCACGACAATCCCCGCCATCATCGACGCCACCGATGTGCGTGCGAGTAACGGAGTGGTGCACGTGATTAACAAAGTACTGATCCCTGCCTTGTAATTTTCCGGTTGCACGAACCATGGATCTACCCCTTCGGCACCATATGCCGGAGGGTTTTTAAATGGCGCATGTGCTGCCCAGCACCACAAGGTTTCAACGGAAAATGCCTAACGAAAGGGGGGAAAAGAACGCTGCAGGGTCGGGTCCGGCAGCAGCCGGTGAAATACCGGCAATATCGAATGACAAATATCAGCCATCCTGTCTGCGGTCCACTAAAGCGTCATGTCGAACACAGCAGCGCAGGTTAGCCTTCGCTCCCTGTATGTCAGAAGCTATGCCGCGCGTTATCCCTGACAGCCAATGGTGCGTGCTGTTCCATCAACTCGATGACCCAGTGTATGAATACCCGAAGTCTGGGGCTGACGTAGCGGTTGGGCGGGAATGCGACGTACATCGGCATCGGATCGATGCGCCAGTTTTCAAACAGCGGCACTAACTTGCCGCTAGGCAGATACGACCTGGCCATGTAGTCCGGCAGCCAGAGAGCGCCCAGACCGACCAGGCCCGCGGTGAGGTAGGCGTTACCGTCGTCGACGGCTAGCACGTAGCGGCCATGGACCTTGACTTGCTCGCCGCCGCGATGCCTCTCGATAGGATAGGTCTATCCGGTACGGGCCGATAGGAAGCCGACGATGCGGTGGTTCTCAAGTTCCAGTTCGCGCGGATGGGCTGGTATTCCCGCGCGCGCCAGGTATTCCGGCGATGCATAGACCTTAAGATCGAGGTCGCCCACATGCCGCGCCCGCAAGAACTGCTCGGTGGGTTCGCC
>JAEZLB010000396.1 GCA_023435945.1 Pseudomonadota bacterium
AGCACCCCTGATCGCAGCCATACTGTTTGTTGCCATAGGCCCGGCCGTCGTGGCGTATCGTTGCTGGGGCGTCGGCGTGCAGCGCGTGGGACCGGACATTGCCGTCTTCTTCGTCAACCTCACACCCCTGTTTGCCGCCCTGCTGTCGTAGACCTTCCTGGGAGAGCCACCGCGCCTGTATCATGCATTGGCATTTATCCTGATCGTAGGGGGCATCCTGCTTTCATCGCGCCGGAAATAGTCGAAGCCGGCGGATTTGGCGCGCTTCCGCCAGGCTGATGGCGCATGCGTTGCGGATGACCGGGACCGGATTGTTTTCAGCACGGCTTCTGCCAGCTGACACAGCGCTTGCGCGCTGGTGCCAGACTCGCTTAACCTAGCCTCCTGACTTATTTCCTCTTCATTTGCAGATTTGCCTTTCCGCATGACCCCGACCTCACTCAAGGCCTACCGCAGCCTGCTGTTTTTCTCCCCCGCCGAAGCAGCGATTTTTATTGGCAACGTGGACGAATCAATCTGGATCGCCTACGAAGACGGAACCTTGCCGATACCCAACGAGGTTGCCGACAAGATTCAGGAATTGATCGAATGGCGGGAAGGAAAGCTGAACACGGCCGAAGATACCTTCTGCCGTTTCAAGACCGCGCTGCCGGAAGAGTACGAACTGGAAATGCCGGTGCTGGTCTGGTATCCCACCCTGGATGACTGGATGACGCTGGCGGGACGCGAGCCGGTGATGTGGCGGCCGCGCTGCTCCGTCATTGCGCAACTGTGCGCACGTTATAACGCGGTAGTGGTTCCCTTCGATGGCCCGGCATATGCGGCGTGGCTGGATGGACGCCCGGATGGGGAAACCATGCGCGGCATCTGGGCCGCAGAGCAGTCTGCATGAGCATTCCCCGTCATTTTCTGCGCATCGCCGTCAGATAGGCGCAGGCTTTACGCGATCCGTGGCAACCGTGCCCTCGGCATTGCCATACTCCGTTGTGCGCTCCGTGGCCGCCATGACTGATGATGCCTGCGCTGAACGGGCCGCCATCAGTTCATCGGCGATCAGTTGCAGTAGCTTGACGTCCCGGGATTGCAGCGCGCGGGGGCGTGTATCCATGATGCATAACGTTCCGATTACCTTGCCGGCCGCATTGCGCAACGGCACCCCGGCATAAAAGCGAATGCCGTGACTGCGCAATAGCGGATTGCCGGCAAAACGCGGATCGCGGCTGATATCTTCCACCGTCAGTGGCACCCCTGATGCCACGACATAACTGCACACCGCCTCCTTGCGGGGGGCTTGGCGGCTTTCATCGAGTTCGTCTGGCAAGCCGTGGGCGCCTTTCCAGTGCTGCTCCTCCTCATCCAATAAAGACACCATCGCCGTCGGCACCTCGAATGCAGCAGACACCTTTGCCGCCAGTTCGTCCAGGTAACCGCCCCGTGGCACATCCATCAACCCGCTGGCTGCGACGGCCTGCAAGCGCTCCTGCTCGTCTTCCGGCACCGGCGGTGGCGCCGCCGCGGGAAGCTGGGCCGGCCCCAGCATGTTCCTGATGGTCTCGCGCGCCTCATCCAGCGAAGAAAAAGCGCTATCGGCACCGACGATCTCGGCAAAATGTTCAGGCGGTCCATTTTCCGGTGCAAGGTTCCATACGCCCAGCACTATCCGCACCTGCGGTGCTTTGCGTTTCAGGCGCCGGCACACAAAACGTGCATAGGCCTGCGGGTCTGGATGGAGGTATGACAGGCAGATGATCTCGACGCCGGCGACATTCAGATCAGCCAGGGTATCCGGCAAAATGGCGGAAGGCGGCAGAAAATTCGCGCCCATGCCGCTGCGCTCCAGTTCATGTGACAGCATGGCGGCAGCTATTTCATCCAGCTCCCAACGCCCGGCAATGCACATGACCGGCGCTCCCAGCCACTGGTCCGTCGCTTCATGCTGCAGCACCTTGTCCTTGCCCTCTTCCTGCTCCGTCAGGTCCTTGATCACTGCACGCGCGCCGCTAGCCACCCGTTTCCGGTCTTCCGGCGATACGCCGCGTACCCTGTCCTGCTCCGCGAGGCGCAGCATGGGCAGCGCCACGTCTTCGTAAAATTCGTGCAACGAACTCTGCGCCACCTCATTTTCGGCGACTTCTATCGCTTCTTCGACATTCCCTGCCAGCAGGCGCTGGTATAAGCGTTGCGCAGGAGTCAGAACCGGCGTGCTACCCAGCAGTACATCCAGGAATTCCAGTTGTGGCACATAACGCGCCATCACGACCATGCACACGGTCAGCGGTGTGGCCAGCATCAAGCCGACCGGGCCCCATAACATGGTCCAGAATATGGCGGCGAAAATGACTGCAACTGGCGACAGGCCGGTGCTGGAACCATACAGCCAGGGTTCTATCAGGTTGTTGCTGATCAGTTCCAGCGTCAGCACCAATATCGCGGTCCAAATCAGCATGTTCCAGCCCGGATCAACCGCAAAAGCCAAGACCATCGGGCAAAAGGCGGCCAGCACCGGGCCGAGATAAGGAATGAAGCGCAGCAGTGTCGCCAGCAATCCCCACAGGAAGGCGCCAGGCACGCCGATGAAATACAGCGCAATGCCAAAGGGAATGCCATAGGTCGCGTTGACCACCAATTGCATCAGCAAGTAACGGCTGACCCGCTCAGCGGCGTCGTTCAAGCCTTCCGTGGTGCGATGCAGGTCACGCCCCGCAAGACGGATTAAGCGGTCGCGCAGGTCGCTTTTCTCCAGCAGGAAGAATATGACGAACACCACCACGATGCCAGCGGTGGCCAGCGGCCCTATCATCGGCAACGCAATGGTCTTGATGACCTCCATAGGCTTCTGTTCGGGAGGTTCCACGCGTACCGGGATGGGTTCGCCCGCATCTTCCGCATCTTCCCGCCCTTCTGCCGCCGGGCTAGGCGCTGGCCTGTTTCTCGTATCCGACAACTCTTTTCCCAGTGCCTGGACGACTTCCGTAGTGCGATTCAGCACGCCGCCGCCGGGTGCCGCAATCCTGATCGCACGTATCTTCTCCTGCATGCTGTGCTGGTACGTAGGCAAGTTGTTGGCGATACTGACCAACTGGTTCCCCACCAGAATGGACAAAGCCGCTATCAGCGCAATCGCCATCCCCACGACCAGAATCACCGCCGGCACACGCGGCACATAGAAACGCCTTAATGCCTCCACCAGCGGCGCCATCATGAAACTCAGCAGGATGGCCAGTGCCACCGGCATGAGAATCTCGCGGCCGATATAAAGCACGCCAATGGTGATCAACACCACCAAGGCGGTTACTACGCCTGAACTGGGTTTTCCCGTCGATGCAGGGATGGTCTGCGAATCCGCAGCAGGCATGTTGCTGAACTCCCCGTCGTTTAACGGCTTTCTATTTTCCATGAAACGCCCCCCTTGCCACTACCGCCTGAAGCGTTGGGCAGAGTCATGCAAGAAGGGTTCCAAGACCGCAACGGAAAACTCTGTCCTTTACTTTCGCGCAAATCACGATTGCGCTGTAACGCCGGAACAAAGTTCGTCGTATCCATGTCTGATTTTCAACGTCAAGTCATGTGTCCTCTCATGGAAAGTGGTGTGCCCAAACGCGCCCTGTTAATCGTAAACAAGAAAAGCCGCAGCGGGGAAAGCAATCTGCAGGCCTTGCTGGAGCGCCTGCGTGTTGCTGGCTTGCGGTTGCAACAGCCTGAACCGGAACATCCTCGCGAGATCCCGAACTTGATACGACAACATGCCCACGAAGTGGATTGCGTCATCGTCGGGGGCGGCGACGGTTCCATGAGTGCTGCCGTACCGGCACTAATTGAAACCGGACTACCCCTGGGCATCCTCCCCATGGGCACGGCCAATGATCTGGCACGTACGTTGCAGATCCCGCTGGATCTGCACGATGCCGGGGAAGTCATCTGCCACGGTAACGTGCATCATGTCGATGTGGGCTGCGTGAATGGCCATCATTTTTTCAATGTCGCCAATATCGGCCTCGGCGTTACCGTTAAACAGTTGATGACGCCGGCTCTGAAACAGCGCTGGGGGGTGTTGAGTTACGCACATTGCCTGTTTCGCGCCATCCGCGAATTCCATCCTTTTCATGCCGATATCGAGCTCGACGGACATCATCGGCGGGTGCGCTCGCTGCAGATTGCGGTCGGCAACGGACGGCATTACGGCGGCGGCATGACGGTATCCGAGAGCGCCAGCCTGGAGGATGCGCGTTTTCATCTGTACAGCATACGCCCGCTGAACTGGTGGAATCTCGCTAAGATCGGCCCCTCCCTGCGCTCGGGTGAATTCAATCCGGGAGATCCTGTCGATATTGCATCGGGCTTTCGCATCACGATACGTACCCGTAAGCCCATGCCGATCACTGCAGATGGCGAGTCGGTCACCATAACGCCGGCCGAATTCACCATGCTGCCACGTGCCGTCAAGATTATCGTGCCCGCCCATTATCTGGAACAGAAGAAGGAACTAGATCATGCTGCTTAGAAATCAACAGCAACTCGCGCTGAACCAGGTGGAAACCCTGTGCATAGAAACGGCCGACCATTATGAGGCAGCCGCCCGCCAGACCGACAATGCCGACCTGATCCAACTGTTTGAAGAACTTTCGGAACATCGCAATCATCTGGCGGCTGAACTGGCCTACCACATTCGCGCAATGGATGATCTGCCGCAGGCACCTGACCCTGATCGTGAAAAGGCCGATGACATCATCTCCGCCGTGAAATCGTTTTTCGCTACGGATACAGAAGAAAACCTGATCCGGGAACGTGAAGAATTCGAATACAAGCTTGCGCAGGCGGCCCAGGCAGCGCTGGAGCAAGCGATGCCGGAACCTACGGCGGAATTGTTGGGTCGTATCGTTGCTCATGCAGAAGAAGCTTGTCACCTTTTGTCATCGACAAAGCATTGACCTTGTCGCTGCCTTCTGAGGGCGCATCAGCACAGGAGCCGGTAACAACCATTACGGCTTCCCTCTACGTTTGCGCTCATCGTAGTTGCGCCAGTAGCGGTTCAAGTATGCTGACTTTACATTGGGACTCGTCTTTATAGGGAATTGATGATGCAGAAACCGAACGTCGAGGAAAAATGTGCATTTCCACGTTGTACTTGCACCGTGCCGGCAGGCCAGTCGTACTGCAGCGATGCCTGCCGAGAAGAACATGCCAGCACAGATCCGGCTGAAAGCTGCCCTTGCGGGCATGCCGACTGCGATTCCGATGGGCCCAGCGGCGGAGTTACCCTGTGAGGAGAGGATGCGCCATAAACTGATCAACCAGGACCAAGAGAAAACCTGGGTGGTGGTTTTCGAACCCGGTGAAGAAGTCGTGTCGCGCTTGCAGCGCTTCTGCGAAGAACAGAACTTGAGCGCGGCCCGCTTTTCCGCCATTGGTGCCTTCAGTGCTGCCACGCTAGGTTATTTCGAATGGAACCGCAAGGAATACGAGGAAATCTCGGTCAATGAGCAGGTGGAAGTGCTTTCCATGCTGGGAGACGTTGCCGAATACGAAGGAGCGCCCAAGTTACACGTACACGTGGTCCTGGGGAAACGCGACGGCAGCGCATGGGGCGGGCATCTGCTGGAGGCCTATGTGCGCCCAACCCTGGAAGTCGTACTAACCGAAGCGCCTGCACATTTGCGTCGCTGTATGGATAGCGAGAGCCGTCTGCCCTTGATCAATCCGGACGCATGAAGGTAATGCCGCCTATAGCTTTCACTGCTCCTCCCTTCTTACTCATTGCAAAGCGGGACTGCCCATGGCGCAGGTAGCGGTCATTACCGGTGCCTCCGCCGGCATAGGGCGCGCGGCAGCCATCGCATTTGGTCAACGGGGCTGGCGGGTAGCGCTGCTGGCACGCAGTGT
>JAEZLB010000156.1 GCA_023435945.1 Pseudomonadota bacterium
GGAAATGAGGGCGCATCGCTGTGATGGGGTGCTTTATCTGGAATGGGAAGTTGCAGATAGCGGCAGCGCTCCATTTAAAGCAGAGAATTTTTCTCGTCATGTGCAGCAGGTGGTGCAGGCGCTGCAAGCAACCCAGAGCTTGCAGGATTTAGGCGACAGAGCAGCCGAGCAGATGCAGCAGGTCACGGGTTTTGATCGTGTGATGGTCTATCGCTTTGACGAGGACTGGCATGGCGTTGTGATATCGGAAGCCTGCCGCAACGGTATGGACTCCTACCTGGGCCTGCATTTCCCCGCCTCCGATATCCCAGCACAGGCAAGGGCCATCTTCCTTCAGAACAGTCTGCGCATGATTCCCGATGTGGATTACACGCCGGCCAAAATTCATCCCGGCATTGATCCGCAGAGCGGAGATTCACTGAATCTGTCAAGAGCCATGTTGCGCAGCGTATCGCCCATTCATCTGGAATATCTGCGCAACATGAATGTGAAAGCCAGCCTGACGATTTCATTGGTGAAGGATCAGAAACTGTGGGGGCTGATAGCGTGCCATCATGCGTCGCCGCTAAAAATAAAGAGCGATGCGCGCGTGGCAGCAGAGTTGATAGGCCATCTGGTGTCATCCCAGCTCGACACCAAGGAAGAGAACGAAGAACGCGAACAGAAAGTAGCGCTGGACCAGGCTATTCCCTGCGTTCTGGCACAACTCGAAACGAAGAGCGACCTGGCGCAGGGTTTTCGTGAGCATGCGGCTGACCTGCTGGCATTCGGAAAAATGGCGGCAGGCGGTATCGCTATCTGTTATGAGAACGAATGGACGATGGCCGGGGATACGCCGGCAATAGCCGAGCTGGAAGCCTTGATGGAGTGGATAGGCGAGCGTTTTCCTCAACAGGCACTGATTCATATGGCCCGGTTGTCCCATGCATATCCTGCAGCTGATGCTTACCGCGATATTGCCAGTGGGCTGCTGGTGATGACTATCAGCCGTTCCAAGCGCGATGCCATTTTATGGTTCAGGCCGGAAGTGGCGACTACGGTGAGCTGGGCGGGGGAGCCGGTGAAGGCGGTGCGTCAGACTGCAACAGGACGCACGCTGCATCCGCGTGTTTCCTTCGCGACCTGGAAGGAAAGGGTGACGGGTCATGCACTTCCCTGGAAAACGATCGAGCTGGATGCGGTCCAGCAGTTGCGCAGCGGTATTCTGGGCCTGGCATTGCAGCAGGAGTACCGCAAGGAACAGCTCGCCCGGCAAAAGGCCGAGCGCCTGAGCAGGGAAAAAGATGAAATGGTGGCCATGGTGTCGCATGATCTGAAGACGCCATTGAATGTTGCATCGTTAAGTTTTGATTATCTGCAGCGCTACCACCCAGGCAAGGAACCGGCAGCACAACGCATGATGGAGCGGGGTTCGCGCGCCATCGAGCTGATGGAAAGCCTGGTGACTAATATCCTGGATGTCGCCAAACTGGAGGCGGGTACGCTGGACCTTGTTCTGCAGCCTGAGAATGCGGCAGACCTGATTCTCGATGTGGTGGACATGTCGCTGCCGATAGCGCAGGAAAAAGGCATCACGTTATCCACGCAGATTCCGGACGTGGGTCCTCTGCAGGTGCGGTGTGAACGTTTTCGCGTTGGTCAGATTCTGGGCAACCTGGTTGGCAATGCCCTGAAGTTCACGCCGCGTGGCGGCCAGGTCAGCGTCTCGGTGGAGAAGCAGCGCAACCATCTGTTGTTCTCTGTGTGTGATACCGGGGAAGGCATATCCTCAGATCAGCTGGAAAAAATTTTTGAGCGCTACTGGCAAGTCGGCGATAACAAGCGGCTGGGAACTGGTCTGGGCTTGTGGATTGCCAAGGGCTTTGTCGAGAAACACGATGGCCGGATATGGGTCGAGAGCGTGTTGGGCCAGGGCAGTACCTTTTATTTCACTTTGCCGCAGGCAACCACCTAAACCATCCCGCTACCTGTCTAAGCGATAGTGAGACGGCCGCAGCGCGAGTAACACGGAACATTCCTGAAAAATGACAGGCAACGCTTTATTGCAACAGCAGGAACTGCACACGCTCTCGTTGCGTGAGGGCCTCAGGCAGTCAACCCGTACCGAGCATGAACAATTGGAATCAGCGTTGGACCTGATGCGGACGGATTTCAGCCTGACTGAATATCGTGAATTGCTCGCTAAATATCATGGCTTCTATCAATCCTTTGAAAATTTCATGAGGAAAGAAGCAGCGCAGCATTCTCCGGCTGTGCAGTTTTATATTGCCGGCGAGGGACGGTGGAAATTGTCCTGGCTGCAGAAGGACCTGGAGGCGTTGAATTGCAGGGACGATGCACAACGCTATCTCATGCCGCCCACTTGTTTTCCTGCTCTTTTTCCTTCTTCGTCTTATCTGCTCGGTGCCATTTATGTCATCGAAGGCTCCATGCTCGGCGGCACCGTTCTGTCACTACACTTCTCCCGCAGATTCGGCTTGTCGCCGGAAACACGATTGAAATTTTTCAGCGGGTATGGGGCTGCGACGAAAACGCATTGGCAAGCCTTGCTGCAATTGATTGAAGCGTGCCCGCCCTGTGACAAGCGTGAAGAAGTCATACTGGGCGCCAGGCGCATGTTTTCCTTATTGCATAAGCATTTGCTGCAGATCGGCAAGTGATGTGCCGTGTCGCAGATGCTTGCCAGTTCGGCGCAGCTCATCTTCTCACAAAAATTTCTAATTCTTATCAACGCTTTTTCAGTCTGGTGGAGTAATTACAGAATCTCTGCTGTCAAACCTGCGATTCCCAATACACTTCATGGTGCTTCCTGTATCGGCGACGTGACTTTGTGAAATAACAAATGCAGGAAACATCAGCATGCTGTAATGCCTATTCTCATTCAAAGGAGAACGGATGCTTCACACCACGCGAAATGAAACAGCGGAAAGATGTGGCAGTGCCGATGTCAACTTACCTTTTATGTCCGCCGGGTTTCGTTTCGTGGATTGCAAGCCTAGGATGTCCAGTTTCCGCGATGCCGTGATTGCAGGCCTGAGCGCCACCCCTAAAAACCTGGACCCGAAATTCTTTTATGATGAGGCAGGCAGCCGCCTGTTTGAACAGATCTGCGATCTGCCGGAGTACTATCCAACGCGTACAGAGATGGCAATTCTTGAACAGAATGTCGACGTGCTGCATGAAGTCGTTGGAAACAACATCGAACTGGTGGAATTTGGCAGCGGCAGCAGCAGGAAAGGACGTTTAATGCTCGACCGCCTGCGCCCGGCGTCTTACGTGGCGATCGACATTTCACGCGAACAGTTGCTCCAGGCTTGCAATGAGTTATCCGAGATCTACCCGAACCTTTCCATTACTGCGGTATGTGCCGACTACTCGCTGCCTTTGTATTGGAGTGACGATAACGACCATCATCGGCGTCGCTTGGCATTTTTTCCGGGCTCTACCATAGGGAATTTTTATCCGGATGAGGCGCTCGCCTTTCTTGTTAATGTACGAAATATGGTGGGACAAAAAGGAGGGCTGCTGATTGGGGTGGATCTGAAAAAAAATGCCGAGCAATTGAACGCCGCGTACAACGATAGCGCAGGCGTCACTGCAGCGTTCAATCTCAATCTTCTGCATCGCATCAATCGGGAACTTCAAGGTGATTTTCTACCCCATCAGTTCCGTCATCATGCTTTTTACAACGAAGAAGCAGGACGTGTGGAAATGCATCTGTTGAGCCTGTGCGAACAGGGTGTACATATTGGAGACCGGTCATTTCATTTTGCACAGGGCGAGAGCCTGCACACGGAGAATTCATACAAGTACACGGTATCCGAATTTCATGTGCTCGCCGCCCAAGCCGGCTTTCAGGCAAGGCAAGTATGGCAGGATGAGGCTCGCCTGTTCAGCGTGCACTATCTGCAGGCTCATTAAACAGAGGAGGATAAGGCAATGGCTAGGCCAGGCATAGGCAGCAGGACATGGGTGATAGGCGATGGTTATATTCCTGCATGGAGCAATGGTCCTGATCCGGAAATGACCAGCCATGAGTCGGCTTCGCTGCTGAATGCCGGTGATACCGATGCGCAGGTGCGCTTTACCATTTACCACGAAGACCGGGAACCGGTCGGGCCTTACCTGCTCACCGTGCCGGCACGCCGTACGCTGCACCAGCGGCTGAATGAGCTGAATCATCCGGAACCCATTCCATCCGGAAGAGGTTATGCAGTACTGATCGAATCAGATCAGCCTATCGTCGTGCAGCACACGCGACTAGATTCGCGCCAGGCTGCCAATACTATCTTCAGCACCATCGCTCATCCGTTGGACTGAATGCGGCCGGGAGGTGAGGAAACTATGAGCACAGCGGTCTGGCACAACCAGGAAACCTTATTAGGTGCATACTGGCAGCAACGTTATGCCGAGGTGCGGGAACAGTCGCTGCGGTTATGCGCCCCCCTGCAGACCGAGGATTATGTGATCCAGACCATGCCTAACGTCAGTCCGCCCAAATGGCATTTGGCACATGTGAGCTGGTTCTTCGAAACCTTTCTGTTGAAACCGTATCTGCCGGGTTATCGCGACTATGCGCCCGAGTTCGCGCATCTGTTCAATTCCTATTATCAGACAGTAGGCGCGCCTTATCCGCGTGCGAGGCGCGGCTTGCTGTCGCGCCCCGGGGTGGAGGACATACTCCGTTACCGTCAGCATGTGGACCTTGCCATGCAGGAGCTGATCGAACATATGCCGGAAGGGCAGGCGGGCAGCGAGGTGATAGCGCGTCTGATGCTGGGGTTGCAGCATGAGCAGCAGCATCAGGAATTGCTGCTAACCGACATCAAGCATATCCTCGCGACCAATCCCTTGCGGCCGGCCTATATGACGCCGCGCGACAGGGCCAGTCATGGCGATGCGCAAACCCTGCAATGGATGAACTACGAAGGCGGCATACAGCACATCGGGCATGAGGGAGATGGCTGCCACTTCGATAATGAAGCGCCACGGCATGCCGTGCTGATGCAGGATTATGCGCTGGCCAGCCGACTGGTAACCAACGGCGAATACCTGGAATTTATAGAGCAGGGCGGATATTGTCAGTCGGAGTTATGGCTGGCGGATGGCTGGAACACGGTGCGTCAGGAAGGTTGGCAGGCGCCGCTCTACTGGGAAAAGCAGCAGGGGCAATGGCTGCTAATGTCACTGCAAGGCATGCAGCCGCTCAGGCTGGATGAGCCGGTCTGCCATGTGAGTTTCTACGAGGCTGATGCCTACGCTCGCTGGGCCGGTGCACGTTTGCCTAGGGAGACTGAGCTGGAACTGGCGCTGACTCAGGTGCGCCGGGAAGGGAATTTCGTTGAGTCAGGCCGGTTTCATCCACAGCCTGCAAGCGCATCGCAAACGCAGTTATATGGCGATGTATGGGAATGGACACAAAGCCCTTACGTTCCTTATCCGGGATTTCGTGCGTTGGACGGGGCTTTGGGCGAATACAATGGCAAGTTCATGTGCAGCCAGCTGGTATTGAAAGGCGGTTCGTGCGCGACGCCGCTTTCCCACATGCGAGCCAGTTATCGCAATTTTTTCATGCCGGCTGACCGCTGGCAGTTCACGGGTATCAGGCTCGCGAAATATCTGCACTAAATTTTTC
>JAEZLB010000225.1 GCA_023435945.1 Pseudomonadota bacterium
GTTCGACAGGCTCTGGATCTGGGTCCGGGTTATTTATAGGGGGCTGAGTGATCGGCAGATTGATGCCGCCTTCATTTCTGCCTGAGCCTGGTTCACTTCCTCCGCCACCTCCGCATGCCGCAATCAGCAATGTTATTGCAAGCACAGTTAGCAACTTAGACGGGTTATTCATTAACGGCTCCCTTATTCGTATCCCTCTTCGATGACGCATTAACTAACCTTGCGCAGGCGGCATGCTTGCCACGCACTTAGTGCGCTTTCTCACGCTAATTAGTATTCGTAAAAGGGGAAATAACAGGCTGCCGAAAATTAAGCCTCAATGGACTCGGGCTATATCTGAATCAAGTTTTTGCTGTTAGTTAGATTGTACGAGCCTCCTGATCGGACGTATCCCTGCAAACAGCAAGTCCTAGGCCGATCTGGTCATCGATGTTTATCTCACAGCATATCCATATCGCTTTTTTTCTGATGAATGGCCGGTTCTGGCCGGTTGCAGCGATATTGTCAGGCTGGGCGAGGCCTTCCGCGGCAACCCTTCTGTCAACTTCGATTATTTGCGCCTTGCTCATTCGGTCTGGCAGTCACCAAATGTCAAACTGAATTATCGCCCTGCACCTGTTCGGCGATAAATTCAGTTTGACCGCCTGCTATTTAAAACCATTGACAAGAATGAGCGTCGAATCGCACGCAATTACATTTGTCACAAATGTTTGCAGTATTATTTGCCCACACTATGCAAGACATGAAGCCGTTTGCAATGCGTGTTGACCGCCGTTAATCTCAAGGAGATGAATATGAATGAAGAAACTTTCAATATCAGCATGAGAAAATTCCTAAAAATGGTGGGCGTCACCTCTCAGAATGAAATTGAAAAGGCAGTCGCCAGGGCGATTGAACGCAAATCGATTTCCGGCAACGAAACCTTTCCGGCAAAGATGACCCTGGTGATTGAGGGGCTTGACGTAAATATCGACTTGACCGGCGAGATCCGCTTGGAGTGATGCGTCGGTGTCGGTTTCGCCTTTCTGGATGTGACGGGTAGCGTGATGCCCATTCACGTGGTCCGCTAAAAGACATGGCATTCCAAGCCTAAGGTGCGGGTGACGGTGGAGGAAGCCGCTGGCTTCGCAGAGATGCGTCCTGGAATATTCAAGGCAAATTGATCCGGGAAAATGCCTAGCCAAGCGGACTTGCACTTGTTGAATGTCTGATCCTGGACGGAAGTAGACACTCACAGCGTTTTCTCTTTCATATATTCGGCAATTTTTCCTGCCACTACCTGCACTGAAGGCAGTTGCCCCCGGCGATGAGGCACCAGCAAGCTTGTCGTGACACTCCCGGCAGTCCAGCCTGGCAGGATGCGAACGAGTGTGCCTAAGCGAAACGCTTCATCGCAGAACTTGCGCGGCAGGCAGCTTATTCCAAGCCCCGACGATGCAGCACTTATCAATATAGTGGATTCGTCGGCGATCATTCTGCAGGCAGGCCTGCACTCGACCTTCTCGCCCTGCTCATTCTGCAGCAGCCACGTATCCATGGCAGTCTGCACCATCAATCCCTAATGCTGATCCAGTTCTGCCGGATGGTGCGGAGCGCCTTGTCTGAACACATAATCAGGGGAAGCCACCAGGTAAATGGGATCGACGCCGATGTGCTTTTGAACCAGTCCCGAATCTGGAAGCGGCGCAAAATGGTCTCGCACTGCAATATCGAAGCCTTCCTGCACCACGTCGACAAACCGGTCCGAGGCATGCAGTGCAATCCTGATCTTGGGATAGGCCTGCGCCAGCTCAATCAGGGGGGCGCGCAAGCTTAACTGGGCAGTAGGCACTGATGCCGTGATCCTGACCAGGCCGCTCGGTTCAGCCAGCCTGCCCCTGACCACCTGTTCTGCGGCTTCAGCCTCAATTGCCATGGCCGCCGCATGTCGATAAAACTCCCGGCCCAGCTCAGTTACCGTGAAGCGGCGAGACGAGCGCTGGATCAGGCGCACATTCAATTCGTTTTCCAGCAGCGCTACGCGTTTTGCAAGCGTCGACTTGGGAATGCCCAGCTTCCGTGAAGCGGCAGTAAAGCCGCCATGATCGACCACATGCACAAAATATTGAAGGTCATTCAGGTTCAGCATATATCGCCATATCTTCCATATTTGGAGATGATGAGTTCACATTTAGCCTTATTTTCTTACAAAGTCCACAACGCTACTATATCAGCGTGATGGCAAGTCATTGAATTGAGTGACAACGAAACTTGCCAGTGAACTACGACGTGAGAGGAAATATGGAAACCACACTTTTTTATGGAGCTCCCGGCGGCAGCTCCCTTGGGTCAATCATCGCATTGGAATGGCTGGGACAACCTTATCGCCTGAGCCGCATCGAGATGCTGCAGCAGCCGTGGGATGCAGCGTTTGCCAGCATCAATCCGAAGATGAAAACGCCGGTACTCGTGCTCGAAGATGGGGGAACCCTGACGGAAAGCCTGGCCATCCTGCTGCATATCGGACAACGCGACCTAGACAAGCAGCTGGGATTTTTGCCGGGCACCCGAGATTTTGACCGGTTAACTGAAATGCTTTCTTATCTGACCACAGATTTCTTCGCTTCATTCGCACCACTATGGGAAGCGTATGAATCGGCTGAGCCGGACCCTGCCAGAAATGAGATCCTGTGCAGCTTGGGCCAGAAAAGCGTTATGCACGAATTTGCTATTCTGGAGCGACTCCTGTCCGATAAAAAATGGCTATTGGGCGGCGATAGGCCCACTGTCGCCGACGCCTACCTATTCGCGGTGGCCCGCTGGGCCGACTATCACCGGGTATGTGATATGGAAAAAACTTACCCCGTGATGTACCGCTATCTCCGCAGAATGCGCGATGACCCGGCCGTGCGCTTTGCTGTCGACATTGAGGAGGGTAAGGAGGCCACTGGCAATGGCAGTTTCACGGGGCATGCAAGCCTGCAGGAAGTGATTGAGCAGTCCGGGTTTGCGCCGGTTTTATAAACGCCATCAAGCTTGGGTGGGGTGGCTATTGGCCGATTGAAGACTTGGGATTTAGGAGAGAATTAGAATTGGACGCGACAATCTGGCGATCCTTGGCAATCTCTGCATGGTCGCGGCGCGCCAGCGCCTCGCCTATCATTACCAGCACCGGGCCGGTACGGCTGCTCAGGCCTCTCTCCAAGTTTTCCAGATCCAGATGCAGCACCGTTTCATCCGGGCGGCTACAGTTTTCCACGATCACGACCGGTGTGGCAGGGGAGCGGCCCAAGGCCAGCACCCGGCGTGCGGTGGCAATCGCTTCGCGTCCGCCCATGTACTGCACCAGCGTATCGCAACTGGGCATGGCGACTTCATCCGTTTCGCCGGGGGCGGTGCTGGAAGTGAAGAAGGCGACACTGCGGGCTACGCCGCGCTTGGTCAGCGGTTGTTGGCTGCTGGCAGCGGCGGCCAGGGCAGTGGTAATGCCAGGGACGACTTCGACACTGATGCCGTGGGCTTCGAGCGCGCCCAGCTCTTCATCGGCGCGCCCGAACAGCATAGGGTCGCCGCCTTTCAGGCGCACGGTCAGGGAATATTTTTTTGCACAGTCCACCAGCAACTGGTTGATG
>JAEZLB010000267.1 GCA_023435945.1 Pseudomonadota bacterium
AATAGGCTGGTCGGCAATGACCGTGAAGTCATCGAACTTGGCTTCGAGGCGTAACTTGTCGAGAAAGTTGACTTTAATTTCCATCAGGGGATTTCCAAAGAGGATGCGCAAAAAGGCGTAGTCGCTATTATCCGTCGCCACGTGAGAAAGTGCTGCTACTTGTTTTTCTCTCCCTGCAGGAAATGAGCGAAGGGTGCAGATAGGTGGCAACTATTTGCGTCCGGCCCTCATCCTCCTCACGCTGGGAGCACGAGTTCCCAGTACGCTTAAGTGCGAACACGCAACGCAGGCATTACAATCGCACGCTACACATTTTTTCAGTAATGCATATGGGTGATCGCACCACATCGCAAGTGGCCATTATCGGCGGGGGACCATCCGGATTAATGGCCGCTGAAGTGCTGAGCCAGGCCGGCATTCAAGTCGATATTTATGATGCGATGCCCTCAATTGGCCGCAAGTTCCTGCTGGCCGGGATCGGCGGCCTGAATATTACGCACGACGAAGCCTATGAGCTATTTTGTACGCGATATGGCTCTCGTCAATGCGATTTGCAGCCCATGCTCGATAGGTTTTCGCCCCGCGCCTTGCGTGCCTGGGTACAGGGACTGGGCATAGCTACTTTTGTAGGCAGTTCGGGACGCGTATTTCCTTCGCAAATGAAAGCTGCACCGCTGCTGCGGGCCTGGCTGAATCGCTTGCGCAACGCCGGCGTGCGACTGCACAGCAGGCACCGCTGGTTAGGCTGGAATGAACATGGCGCGCTACGCCTCGTCAACCCGCAAGGTGAAATAGCGATTAACCCGCATGCCACGATTCTTGCCCTGGGCGGCGCCAGTTGGCCGAAACTGGGCTCGGATGGTGCGTGGGCGCCTTGGCTTGAGGCCCGGGGAATCGGGATTGCTCCATTTGAAAGTGCCAACTGCGGTTTCGAGGCGAATTGGAGCGAGTATTTGCGCACCAACTTTGCCGGCGCCCACCTGAAATCGGTCGCTCTTGCATTGACAGACCGGCACGGTCACTCTGAAAAGAGGCAGGGGGAACTGGTCATCAGCGAACATGGCGTTGAAGGAAGTCTGATATATGCTTTTTCCGGCAGAATTCGTGAATCTATCAATACCCATGGCAGCGCCACATTTGAATTGGACCTGGCACCCGGCCGCGATGCTGCCAATGTATTAAGTGAAGCAAGTGTCCCGCGCGGATCACGCTCTTTATCCAGTCATTTGAAAAGCAGATTGGGAATCTCCGGTGTCAAGCTCGCGTTATTGCATGAAGTACTGGGGAAAGAGAAAATGGCCAATCCGGCAATGCTGGCGGCCGCCATCAAGTCTTTGCCCATTACGGTCAATGCACCACGCCCGATTGCAGAAGCAATCAGTACTGCAGGCGGTGTTCGCTTTGAAGATCTTGATGGGAACTTAATGATCAAAGCCCTTCCCGGTGTCTTTGTTGCAGGCGAGATGCTGGACTGGGAAGCGCCTACGGGAGGCTATTTACTGACTGCCTGTTTCGCAACGGGTTCATGGGCAGGGGCAGGGGTGCGCGAATGGCTGACCGGGAATCACGCGCTGACCACGAGCCGTTCTGTGTCCCAGGCCTAAATGTTGGACGTGTCCAGCGGTAAAGCGCGCTCGTGGGAGAAGTGAGGCGCGTAGCTGTCAGCGTAGCGGGCTGGTAGCCTTCAAACGGTTGGAGTGAGCGGAAGGCTTCAGTTTAATCAAGCGGAATACTTCAGGTGGCGTGGCTGGAGAGTACCGGCATCGCCGAAGTGCCGAGCGTGATGGAGGATGAGTTGCCGCAGCCTGGATCGTGGGTTGTGCGTCCCGGGAATTTCATGGCATCGCTATACGCTATGGGCCCGATCCGCGCCGGAGGTCTCCCCAGGTGCGCACCTTAACATCATCACTTCGTTCTTGATGCTATCATCTGAACTTATTCAGCCCTATTGATCGATAGGCTGGGCAAGCCACCGGAAGCACTTCATGCAGCGCGATGTTTTCCCCACCTCTGCGAAGACTTTCCTCTCCCTCTTCATACAATAACCCACCTGAAAGGAGCTCATGCTATATCCGGAGTTATTCAAGTCGCTTGAACAAGTTCGCTGGAATATGGAAACGGACATCCCCTGGGACCAGTTCGATGCATCAAAATTAAGCGATGAGCAGGCCCGCACTATCAAGATGAATGCCATTACTGAATGGGCGGCACTCCCGGCAACGGAAATGTTTTTGCGTGATAACCGCGGCGACAGTGATTTTTCAGCATTCATGTCCGTCTGGTTTTTTGAGGAGCAGAAGCATTCTCTGGTGCTGATGGAGTATTTGCGTCGATTCCGTCCAGACCTGGTGCCGACGGAGGAAGAGCTGCATAACGTGCGTTTCGAGTTCGACCCTGCCCCCCCGCTGGAAACCCTGATGTTGCATTTCTGCGGTGAGATCCGCCTGAACCACTGGTATCGCTGCGCCGCCGATTGGCACACTGAACCGGTCATCAAACAAATCTACAAAACCATTAGCCATGACGAAGCTCGTCATGGTGGCGCCTACCTGCGCTACATGAAAAAGGCATTGAATCAAGTCGGTGACCCTGCCCGTGCAGCGTTCGCCAAGATCGGCGTCCTGATGGCTTCTTCCCGGCGTACCGAAAAGCCGCTGCATCCTACCAACCTGCACGTCAATCAGACCTTGTTTCCGAACGATACCGTGCAGAGCCGCTTGCCCGATCCCGAATGGCTGGAGCATTGGCTTGATGGTCAGATCAAGTTTGACGGCGAATGGGAAAAAAAAGTGGTCGACCGCATTCTGCACAACCTGTCGCTGCTGTTTGAGTGCCAATTTGCATCGGTGCAGGACCTGAACCGCTACCGCAAGCAAATCGCAGGTCGCCTGGCAGACAAAGACGCCGTTGCGGCGAGCTGAGCGACCTCACAAGACGTCTTTAATGACAGACTGGCATTGCAACTCACGCCAGAGTTCTGCACCTGGAATGCATAGTTAATGCTATGGGCCTATTTGCAGGTGCAAAGAAAAAGAACCGGTCTCTTTACGAGGCCGGTTTTTTTATTGCCAAGATAATTTAGTGCTGAAGAGCATGCGGCTGCATTATAGTTAGCGAACCGATATTCAAACGAAGGTGCATTCATGAGCAATACTCTGCATTTCACCGATAGGGCTGCTGAGCAGCTGCTGGCAGCTTATGTCACGCCGGATGTTGTCGCACAGCGCCAGAAGGTGCTCGATATACTCCAATTGCAAGCGGGGCAGAAAGTGTTGGATATTGGTTCGGGGCCGGGTTATCTGGCGTCGGAGATGGCGATGATTGTTGGCCCGCAGGGAGAGGTACATGGGGTCGATATCAGTGAACAGCTTATTGCCCTGGCAAGGCGAAAATACACCGGCCAGCCGCAGCTCAAATTTCACGCGGCGAATGCACGCAGCCTGCCTTTCCCCGATGAGTATTTCGACGTCGTGGTGGTTACCCAGGTGCTGGAATATCTTGCGGATGTTGGGGCGGCGTTATCAGAGTGCCGTCGGGTGCTTCGTCCCGGTGGCAAGGTTCTGGTGTTGGACACGGATTGGGATTCCATCGTCTGGCACTCCAGTAATCCAGCGCTGATGAAAAAGGTATTGCGGGTGTGGGATGAGCATCTGGTGGACCCTTACCTGCCTCGCACCCTGATACCGAAGTTATCGGCAGCGGGCCTTAATCCGGAATATCAAACCATCATTCCATTATTCAATC
>JAEZLB010000381.1 GCA_023435945.1 Pseudomonadota bacterium
GCGCATGATCATGCACGGGGGATCAGCAGCACGGCGCTGGGTGCATTCGACAAGCCGCTGGAATCCTGGCTGTTTTATCTCGGCGTGGTGCCCGGTGTCGATCCTTACCTGGTGGCGGCCAGCTCATTTGCGCGTTCGGCCTTGCGAGGTGCCGGGCGTGTGATGGCGCATTACACCCGCACGCAGGGGCTGACGGATCTGCTTGCCGAAACGCAGGAGGTAAAACGCGCGGCTGCGGACGTCGGCGTGCAGGTGGGCTTCGCTGTTTCCATGAAGGACCGCCAGCCTATTGCCTATGCCGATACGGCCCGGGTATTGCAGCATCTGCCGCAAGCAATGCGGGCAGACGTGGCAGCCAGACTGGACAGACCGCCATTAAGCGTGGAAGCGCACATGGCATTGGTCGAAGAAATAGCCGCCGCCTGTCATGCACCGGAATTCAACGTGCAGTATGGCCCCAATGGCGTGCAGTGGTGTTCGCATGAGCTGCTGCAAGCGATTGCCGAGGCATCGGCCGCTGCAGGACGCCAGGTGCACATGCATTTGCTGGAAACGCGTTATCAGCGCGAGTGGGCGGATCGTCATTATCCACAAGGCATAGTCCGTTACCTTGCCGACATCGGATTGCTCAGTCCGCGTCTGACGCTGGCGCATTGCACCCATTGCCGTCCCGACGAACTGGAACTGATCGCACAGAGCGGTGCCGTCATCGCTGTCAATACCAGCTCCAACCTCGGCATACGCTCCGGCGTGGCGCCGGTCGCCAATATGATGGCAAGCGGCTGCAAGGTCGCAATCGGCATCGATGGACTGGCGCTAGATGAGGATGACGATGTGTTGCGAGAACTGCGTCTGGCTTACCACTTGCACAAGGGGAGTGGCTACGAGGTCTCGCTCACGCCGGCGCAAGCCTGGCAACTGGCATCGGCTCACGGGCGCCAGGCAGTCAGCGGCATTGCCAGTCGGGGAAGGGTGGAGCAAGGCGAAGTGACCGATCTTATTCTGCTCGATGCCCGTGAACTGATGGAGGACCGCCTTTTTCAAGACGTCGATGCTTACGATTTCGTGCTGGCGCGTGCCAACGCCCGCCATATCCGGCAGGTATGGGTGGACGGCAAGCTGATCGTCCGTAATGGCGAGGTCGTGGGCGTAAACTATGCGGCGTTACGCAGCGAACTGCTGTCGCGCTTGCGTGCCGGGTTGAAGGATTGTGAAGGATGGCGCAGTACCGTGCAGCACCTGGATACGCAGCTTGCGCAGTTTTACCGGCAGGGCGGCCATCTTGGTTGCTGTTGAATATCGCTGCAGAAGGCATGCTGATATGCTTGTGTGCTTGCAACCCAATTTTTAAAGCAGGATAGTGAATGAAATCAGTTTCCATTTTCTGCGGCTCCAACTTCGGGCGCAGTGACATTTACCGCGAGGCAGCGGTGGCCCTCGGCAAGGAGCTCGCAGCCCGTGGCATTACCATGGTCTATGGCGGCACCAACAAGGGCCTGATGGGTGTACTGGCCGATGCCGTACTGGCAGAAGGTGGCAAGGCACATGGTGTTATTACGCAGCGCCTGATCGACAAGGGGCATCGCCATCCGGTGGTGGAGCCGATCGAGGTCGTAATGAGCATGCTGGAACGCAAGGCCCGCATGGCCGCTATCGGCGATGCCTACATTGCAATGCCGGGCGGGGTAGGAACGCTGGAAGAATTTTTTGAAGTATGGGTCGCCGCTCAACTGGAAGGCGTTCCCAAGCCGCTGGGCCTGTATAACGTCAACGGGTATTACGAGCCCCTGCTCAGGATGATCGAGCACATGATAGAAGAGAAATTTTTGCCCGCTGCCCAACGTGACATGATTGTGGTGGAATCCGATCCGGCAGCGCTGCTCAAGGCATTCGAGACCTACAAGCCGGTGACGGTGCCCAAGTGGCTATAAGTTCTTCATGCGGTCTGACGTGCTTTTCTGGTTCTGTCAGGCCTGTCGCAGGATGCGAGCCGGCCGAAAGGACCTGCTTTGCTCGCGTGTGCATCCGCTGCTTCCCTGTCCGATCAATGAATACGGACTTTCCGTTTCGAGCCGCTTCCACTTCATTCTAATTGCGCATTCCGGCCTGGATACTTGTTGTATCGGGACGTGAGTTCCTGCTGCCGTACTTCGATCAAAGTTGCCCTCCTTGATGGGAATGTAAGTCCAGCCCGGATGTCCAAGGCAGAGGGAAGGCATTTTCTTCCCGGCAAAGTTTAAGACAAGGAGAGGGCATGCAAAATCAACGGCTTTACAGGCAGCGTGCACTGGTGACCGGAGCCAGCTCGGGAATAGGTGAAGCCATAGCAAGGGCTTTTGCCGAGGCAGGGGCTTCGGTCGTGGTGAATTACCGCTCATCTTCCGAAGACGCGGAAAAGGTCGTGGCTGATATAAGGCAAAGGGGTGGTCATGCTGTAGTTATCCAGGCAGACATATCCAAGCCGGAAGAATGCGACCGCCTTTTCAAGGAAACCGAGAAGGAGTTGGGTGGGCTGGATATTCTGGTTGCCAATGCGGGCATTCAGCGCGATGCCGCTTTTACCGAAATGTCCCTGGAAGACTGGCAGAAAGTCATCGATGTCAATTTGACGGGGCAATTTCTCTGTGCGCAGCACGCAGTGCGCATGTTCAGAAACCAATCCTCCCGTCCTGCAGGCTCTCCTGCGTTAGGAAAAATCATTTTCAACAGTTCGGTACATCAGGTCATTCCCTGGACGGGGCATGCCAACTATGCTGCCTCTAAAGGGGGGCTCAAGTTGCTGATGGAAACCCTGGCGCAGGAACTGGCGGGAGAAAAAATCCGGGTCAATGCCATTGCGCCGGGAGCCATCAAGACCGAAATCAATGCGGCGACCTGGGAAACGCCGCAGGGAAGGGCGGATCTTATTAAATTAATTCCTTATGGCCGCATCGGGCTCCCTGAGGATGTCGCTAAAGCCGCCGTGTGGCTCGCTTCCGATGAATCGGACTATGTCATCGGAACCACGCTTTTCGTGGACGGCGGCATGGTGTTGCATCCCGAATTCAGGGAGGGAGGATAGTGATTGGTGACAAGGAAGATCAGCGTCGCGCCATATACAGCCGGTGCAAGGTTATTTTCTTCACTTCGGCCTGGCTGGCTTCGATGTGGCTGCGTAGCAGCCTCAATGCCTGGCCGGTGCGGCGAGCGATGATGGCGCGCAGTATTTGCACATGTTCGTTGTAAGTGTCGTCTATGTGGCTGGGAAGGGTGAAGTAAAGCCGCCGGATGATGCGTATGCGGTCCGCTATCTCACCGTGCACGCGGGCCATTTCCGGGTTGCCGGCTGCCGTGACCAGCGTGGCATGGAATTGCTCGTCCATTTCGGCTACGCGGCTTTCATCTGCCAGGCGTTCAGCGTGCGGCACCAGCCAGAAAGTTTCTAGTGCCTGGAAGTGCTGCGGGTCGAGCTTTTCAGGTGGGGCAGGTTTTTCCGGTGCGCTTGCGCACAGCCTGCGTACGGCGCTGGTTTCCAGCAACAGGCGCAGGTCGTACAGGTGATTGAGCAATGCGAAATCCAAAGCCCTGACCGACCAGCCTACGCGAAAATGCAATTCGAGAAAACCTTCCTTTTGTAGCCGCGACAGCGCATCGCGCACAGGCGTGCGTGACATGCCGAGTTTTTCCGCCATCGAAGATTCGGAAAAACGGTCTCCCGGAATCAGCTTGTAGTCGAAGATATCTTGCCTGATGCGTGCATAGGCAGTATCTGCCAGTGACGCCGGCGCAGCATCGACGACAGGGCCGGGCCGGGAGACCTGATTCATGCTCAGTTCGCCAGAACGTCGACCACGCTCACATGGGCGGCCACGACACGCCAGCCTTCCGGCATGCGCATCCAGGTCTGGCTTTGCCGTCCTACCTTGCTGCTGCCTTCACGGGTGAATTCGAGGTTGGCGGTGGCGGCATCTTTACCGAAAGTCGTCACGACCTTGCGCTGCACGGTGCGCATCAGCCCGACGGAAGGGCGTTGTGCACGGAAGGCTTTGATCTCGTCATAGCCATACAGGTTTTCAGTCGCACCGTAGCGCAGTGTCTGCGGCGCATTCCAGAAAAGTTCATCCAGTACGTCAACGTCATTGCTGATCAGGGCAGCTTCATAACGATCCAGTGCATCGCTGACTTCAGCAACGACTTCGGGAAGATTGATGTCTGTGAGGGAAAAACTCATTGGTGTAACTCCATGAATGAAGGTGGGGCGATAAATTGACTCAGACCTGTTTCCTCCAGCGCTTTCGCTGCAGCTAGGCAAATGTCTTCGCGCCACGGTGCGGCAATCAGTTGCACGCCTATCGGCAGTGTGGCGTCGCTCCATACCGGCACCGTGCAGACGGGAAGGCCTATGCAGGAAACCGGCTGGGTCAGCATGCCCATGCTGGGGCGGGCTGGAAGAATTTTGCCATTGATGTCGATGGTCTCGGCACCAATGAGGGAAGCGGAAACCGGTGTGGCGGGGGCGATCAGCAGGTCGAAGCGGGAGAACAGGCTCATTGCTTCTTCATAAGCTGCGCGGCGTACCCGCTGCGCGTGTACCAGCCACGATGCCGGAATCAGGTTGCCCGCAATCAGGCGGTCGCGCGACAGCGGTTCATACCGATCGTAATGCTCGATCAGGTTCTGGCGATGCAGGGCGCCGCCCTGCGAACCCGTGATGATGAAAGCCGCTGAGCGGGCCGCTTCAGCCAGGGGGAACTCCGCCTTGCCGCAGGCACCGAGCGCTTGTGCAATGCGTTGCACGGCGTCACGCGCCTGCGGTCCGGCCCATTGCTCGAACCATCCGCCGAGCAGGCCTATGCGCAATGAACCGACATCGATATTGTGCACATCAATGGCTTCTGCGTTGCGTTGTGCGCAACAGGGATCATTCGCATCCGGTCCCTGCATCACTTCATAACTGGTGATCAGGTCATCGACGCTTCGAGCAAACGGGCCCAGGTGGTCCAGGTCGGCCACGAAGGGGAACGTGCCAGTACGCGGCAGGCGTCCGAAGGTGGGCTTCAGTCCAAATATGCCGCACAGGGAAGAGGGCACGCGGATGGAACCGTTGGTGTCTGAGCCCAGCGTGATCGGAACCAGTTCTCCTGCCACTGCCGCAGCCGATCCGCCCGAAGAGCCGCCAGCAATGCGGGCGATATCGTGGGGGTTACGCGAGGGACCGTAATGCGTATTCTCGGTGGTGAAGCCGTACGCATGTTCATCCATGTTGAGAGCTCCGACCAGGATGGCGCCAGCCTGCTTCATGCGGGTGATGAGTTCGGCATCGCGTGTTGCCGGTGCATTGCTTTCGTTGACCTTGCCACCTGCCAGCGTGGTGAGGCCCTCGATATCGAAAAGATTTTTCACGGCATAGGGCACGCCTGCCAGCGGAGGCAGGGGCGCACCGCTTTGACGTAGTTCATCGATGGCGGCGGCCTCCCGGCGAGCGCGATCCTCGGTGACTGCGGTGAAGCAGTTCAG